>CAHJWV010000265.1 GCA_903643055.1 Burkholderiales bacterium
TCGACGCCTGAGATCGAGGGGCCGTGCTCCCGTAGCTTGAAAACGTCTTGGCTCAGTGGCCGGTGACCTGCACCTCGTTGACGATCGCGCTCCACGACTGCGGGCCGGTCTTGCCTGAGACGCGCACGCCCAGCACGCTGAGAAGCGGCGTGCCGTTGAATGCGTAAGCTACGCCGCCTGCGGCTGCGCTCTTGGGATAGGCGGGTGTCAGCGCCCAGCCCGATTCGAGCCAGCGAATGCCATCCGTCGTGTATTGCAAGCTCACGCCGGATTCGAAATAGCCGTTGCCATAGCTGTCGATCGCGCCATTGATGAAGGTGACCTTCGAGACGGCCTTGGCGCTTGACCAGGTGATTCCGGCGGCTTCCCACCGGCCGGTCTCGCCTTCGCCGGCTGCATTCAGCGTGACGCCGGTGTTCAGCTTGCCGTCGTTGAGGCCTGGGCTTGCCTGCCGGTTGCTGTTCAACAGCGCGCTGGCGTTTCGGGTCCAGGCCTGGCCGGTGCCTGCGGCTTCGATCTGTGAGTCGCCGCTGCCGCCGAGCGCGCTGAACGAGGCACGAATCGAATGGCCGGTCTGCACGTCACTGAAGGTGTAATTGCTGACCGCCGCGAGCGCTGCGCCATCCACCGTCACCGACGCAATGGCATAGCCGGCATTCGGTGTGATGCTGAACGACGGGCTGCGCCCCTGCAGCACTTGTACCGCGCCGTTCGGTTTGATGGAGCCGCCTGTGCCCGCTGTTGCATCAATGCTCAGCGGCGCAGCCAAGCCGGTCTCGAGCCCGGACTTCACCGCCGACCAGAAGCTTGCGTCTTCGTAACCCATGGCCCACACGCTGGTGCCGGCCAGGCCATAGGCATTGACCAGCGCCGTCTTGGCCTGGATGCTCTGCGCATCGTCGTACCACAGCACCGGCTGCTTCGTGGCGTTGCTCCACGCCGTGCCGTCTGGCTGCTTGCGCACCGTACCCCAGGTGGCGTAAGGCGTTGCCGATGCCGCGTCACGCTGATAGGCCACACCGGTGTGCGAGGCCAGCACGCTGGCGTAGCGCGACCAATGCACCGTCTGGCCAGTGCTGTAGTCGTAGCCATAGCTGGGCAGGCCGGCCAGCACCTTCGAGGCCGGCATGCGAGAAACGGTGTACGAAAGAATGGCCTTTTGCCAGTTCAAGCCCGATTCCGGGCCGGGCCACACTTCGCCATTGAAGCCGCTGCTCGCCCAGCCAGGGCCGACCTCGTCATAGGTCATCACTTGAAAGTAGTCGACGGCCGCGCCGATGGCCGCGTAGTCATAGCCTCCCAGGTAGTTGGGGGCGGTGTCACCCGTCTTCGGCGGGATGCTGATCACAAGCTTCAAGCCTTGCGCATGCAGCGCAGTGGCCAGCGAAGCGATGAACGCGCTGTAGTTGGCCTTGTCAGCCGGTTGCACGGCCTCCAGGTCGATGTCGATGCCGGCGAAGCCATTGGTCGTTGCGAGCTTGACCAGGTTGTTCACTGCGTTGGCGCGGCTGGACGCACTGGCGAGCACCGCCTTGGAGATCGCGGGGTCGAAGCCTTCGGCATCGTTGCTGTAGTCGGAGACCGTCGGAAAGATGGGCAGGCCCTTCCCCTTGGCGAAGCTGATGATGCTGCGCGTCGTGTTGGTCACGCCCTGCGTGCCGACGCTTCCGGAAGCGCTCAGGTCGTAGGCCGAGCCGAGCCCGACCGCGCTCAGCTGCCCATGGAAGGCCTGCAGGTTGGTATATGACTGGCCCAGCTGCCCATCGGTGTAGGCCAGTACGAAGGGCGCGGCATGGGCCTGTGAGGTGCTGATGAAGGCCGCCAGGCCAGCGCAAGCCCAAGCGGCGCTGAAGCCTGCGCGGCGCGGCAAAAGGAATCGGATGATGTGGTTCATGATGGTGCTCTGAGTTTCGAATCGAGGCGCCCATGGTGGCCGATACGCAGCCCAATCGGCGCGGGCCATGCCAAACGAAATGCAACTTCGTCAGCCTGTATGTCAACGAAGACGACGCTCCGGCGTTGAATTATTGCCATCGCTGGGAACTTCGCCCATAAGATCGGCGCCAACCTTGCCAGACCAGAGTTACAAGCGTTCGTTGTTCCGTCTCACCCATTCACTTTTGGAGAACGTCATGTTGAAGAACTCGTTGATTGCCTTGGCCATCGCTATGGCTGCCATGGGAAATGCACAGGCCCAGGCAGATACCGCTGTGAAAGAGGCGGGCAAAGCCACGGCTGAAACCACCAAGCAGGGCGTGGAAAACACCAAGGCGGCGGCCAGCAAGGAGCCCAAGAAAACGGTGCATAAGGCCAAAGCCAAGGTTCATAAAGCCAAGGCAAAGCATGCGGCCAAAGAGTCCAAGGCGGCAGCCAAGGAAGCCACCAACTGATCGATGTTGGGGCGAGGCACGGTGCTGCGCTCTGCAGTGCGTGCCACCTGCGGGCCGAAACGATTCACACAGTGACTTGATCGCGCCGCTCGGTTCACACGCCGAGCCTTCGCGGCGGCGCAGCCGGAAATCGTTGCCTGCAACCATGGACGATGCTTCTCGGTAGGAGTAAGCCGTAAGACGACACAGCGGGCTGGCTCGTTGATGTGAACATCGAGCGCGATATTGCGCATCAAGCACGATGGCGCCAGGCCCTGCGAAATGATTCTGCTATCGAAGAAAGCTTCTTTCTCCCTCTTTCTGCGCACAGGAGTCCAGATGAACCATGCCGGAATTGAATTACAGCCACTCGAATGGAGCGAGGCTGCTGAAGCCTCACAGATCAGAGCCGCATCGGCTTATCTCCGTTTGATCAAGCTCAGTGAGGAAGGTAAAAGTGGCCAATGCCGAATCGTGTCGCAGTTCATCGCCAGCACCTTCGACGGCTCGACGTATCCGTTCGATCTCTCTGACCTGCAGAGGGTGGACATTGCGATCAGCAAGGACATGTTGACCTGCCTCGACGCGCTGCGCTGGGGCAAAACCGAGCTTTACCAGCTCGTGCCTGACGGCAACGAACGCGTGCAGGCCATCTGCGATGCGTTTGACCTGAATTGGCCTTTGCTTGAATGAGCGAATCGGGTGCTCGGCATGCGGACTGAAGCCAGAAGGCAAAGACGCCATCGGGTATTCCAGCAAGCTGGGTGTTGATTGACAGGCTCAAACCTCAGGCGGAAAGCAAGTGGGCTGGCGGCAGCGTCATTCGCCAACGGCCTGCTCAAACAGACGAGCGCTGGTGGCGATTTCGCAATCTGCATGAACCTGATAATCCACTGGATTATCAGGTTAGGTAAATTGACTCTGACATTCGGTAGGCTTACGCATCAACGAAGTAGTCCGTTGCCGAGATGGGGCATGGAGACTGATTTATCAGCACGTCGATCTTTGGCTCGGTGGCACCAAGAGGGCGACGATTTTACCGGCGTGCAGTCGTCGATCAAAAAGTCATGTCATCCTCGAGAAGCGGCAGGCGATTGATCGCCCGCAACTGCATCGGTGGTGCGGCCAATCTGTTATTCAAAGCGCAGATTGCAAGAACCTGCACGGCGGATCACGCACCGCCGCCGTTCGCGATCGGCTTGGAAGCGCTCGGCCTCATTGCATGCGCCTAAAGTGGCGCTCGATGCATGTTCAGCGCGGCTTCACCTTCATGTCGAAAGCTTGGCGTGCCGACTCGACGGCTTTCAGGTTGTCTGAGGCCCAAACCCATACGCCGCAGAATGCGCCGCCCAGCGTGAGGCCCAGCGGAGTCAGCTCATATTCGACGCGGGGCGGCACTTCGGCATAGACGGTGCGCGTGACGAGGCCGTCACGCTCCATCTGACGCACGGTCTGCGTCAGCATCTTCTGGCTGACGCCGGTCACTTTGTCGGCCAGGCGGCTGAAGCGCAAAGGCGCATGTTCTGTCAGCACTTCCAGAACCAGCATCGTCCATTTGTCGGCTACGCGGTCGATCAGGTCATGCACCAGCTTGGCCAGTCGAGGGTCAATGGGGCTGGCGGCGCGTTTTACCGCGTAGGTGCGGGCGCGTGCGATCTCTGCTTTGGTGAAGCGGGATGAAATTGAGGGCGCGGAAGTCATTCAAACTCTCCATCGGGTGAATACAGTACTTTGTCGTGCCTGCTCTCCAATGGAGAGTATTGCTTGTGTGGTGATGCCGTCAAACCAGGCTCCGCAGGCAAGTGCAAAGCGGCTGCTTGCGACGGTCGGCGCGAGTCGGTTCCGATGTCGGCGGTAAGGTACGCGCTGCGAAGTCGAGATTTGCTCCGTCCAATCGGCATAAGTTGTCGCATGAGTCTTGTCCGGGCATCGGGCCGACTCACGACCGCCGGCGATCGGGCACCTGGGATTCGGTTAATTACGGTCACCCGCGGTGCAATGCTCATCACGGATCAAGGAAGACGGCCTTGACCTTGCGACATCACGCGGGCCCAGCGCTTTTATGTGCGCGGGGCGTAAAAAAGCGAACGAGCGGTCGGCCGGTTTTTGCCCTGGCCGCCGCTCGTTCGCGACGGGTGTTATCGAGGTGATTCGCCTCCGCGCCGTGGCACGAAGGCGTCGGCATCAGATTGGATCTTACTTCACCAGCGGGCCGACGAAGTTCGCAAAAGGCCAGCCTTGGGTTTCGTCGGTGCCGACTTCCCAGTCGAACACGCCACGGATGTCCGGATGCTGCGACTTGATCTGATTCCAGGTAGCGATCGCTTGGTCACGATTCATGTAGTTCGGCAGCGAGGTATTGATGCCAAAGCCCACGGCCACGTGCGATGCGCCGAGCAGGTTGACCCATTCGGTAACGCTCGGCACGATGTATGACTGAGTGGCCAGATTCGGGCCGTCATAGTACTGAGGCGCGGCGTAGTCCATTGCGCCAGCGTCGACCATCGCCTTGCAGAAAGCCTTGTCGACCGCATTCCATGGTGCGGGCGGTGCCGAAACGATGAAGCCGGGGTACTTGGCCTTCAGCTCCTTGCTGATCCAGATCATTTCGTTGGTGTCTGGCGCTTGGTTGCCTTCAAAGGTGTTCCAGTCAATGCCGTCGATGCCACCGAGTTGGTTGTAGATCGAAACAATGCTGTTGACGAAGTTTTGCGACTTGCCGCGGTTCGGGAAGCTCATGCCTTGGCCGGCGCCGCCGACCGACAGGACGATCTTGCGACCTTGCGACTTACGTGCATAGGCAATGTCGGCGTTCAGGTTCGTGGCTGCACCACGGCCGTCGCCTGGAGGCGAGAAGGTCACAGCGCCGGTCGTACCGGGTGAGCCTCCCACAGGGACTGCTGCGAACAGGTAGACCAGGTTGTAGCTGGCGGGCAATTCACGAATGCGGATGGCCGAAGGCTTCCAGTTCGGATAGTAGCCGGCGACGATCTTGCCGCTACTGCTGCTGCCACCACCGCCACCGC
>CAHJWV010000266.1 GCA_903643055.1 Burkholderiales bacterium
TTCGTGCAGGCACCGCCCTGGCAGCCGGGACCGTACTCGTAGACCTGGACCGCTCTGCAGCTGCCGCTCCAGTGCGGCGACAGATCGGCGATCTTGTGAGCCCACGGATCTGCGGACGAGGTGTTCATGTCCACCTCGAACTGCTGCCATCCACGCCCGCAGTCACCCTCGCCACCGTAAGCCAAGACCCGAAACGTCCTGCGCCCATCCAGGCGGGTAGGCTCGCACAGCGCCTGGATCTCCATCTTGTCGATGCCGTTGCGGGGCACGATGGTGGCTGCGAACCAGTTACCGGGCGTGCACGAGTACCGATCGGACCCCAGCACGTTGAAGCTCTTCTGACAGCTCGCGGTGCTCGTGTTGGTGAAGTCCAGGCTGCAGATCTTGTCGGCAAACTGCGCAGCCGATTGCGCCTGCGGGGTCGTCGTGGTGCAGGCGTTGTAAGTGGTGGAGAAATCGCCCACGATCGCTTGCGGGTTCGTGACCGCGGTGCGGCCTGCCAACGCTTTGTCATCCAGCCGCAGGTAGACCTTCTCTCGGCTCTGGATGCCTGAATTGACGCCGCCACAGGTGGCATCACTTGGATTGGCCGCGCACTTGGCACGCAGCGCCGCCGTGGCCGCGGTGGGGTTCTGAGCGTAGGCATTGGTCTCGGCCGTTGAGGTCTGACCTTTGTAGTTCGGCAGATTCTTTTTGGCCGTCTCGTTGTTGATGGCGCCGGCCAGCTCGTTGTTGCGGGCTTTGCCGAGCGCCTTGGCGTCGTTGAAGATCTGTTGTGGATCGGGGGCAGCGGCGTGAGCAGGGGCTGAATGCGACGAGAGATAGGCGAAGCCGATCACCAAGACTGCCCAAAGCAGCGAACTGCCGGGCACTCGTCGTGTCGGATGCATGGCCCCATGAGGATTGCTATTCGATCCGTCGGATGCGCTCGGGCGGTCGGTCATTGCGCAGAACCCTCGCGCTCGCCCAGCCGCTTCAGCCCCGCAGACGCCAAGCTCGCAAGTGCCGGCTGGGCGTTGCGCTCGATCTCCTCCAGCGCATAACGCAGCGACACATCGCCAGCGACCTTGGCGAAGGTGGCCTGACCGTTGCACCGCGCGTCTTGGCACGACTGCATCGATGCGCCTGGCTCAACCATGACCGTGACGGGGACCGCCTTGACGCCATAGAGCGTGAACAGGCGAGGATCGATCATCCAGGGCACCCTGCGCTCGCCGATGACGTCTTTGACGGCCACGGCGGTGGCGGTCAAGGACTTGTCGACCAGTCCACGCAACACCAGCGTCGCGCCAGCACGTTCGGCTTGCTGGACGATGCGCGTCAATGCGGCCTTCGGCATGCCCAGGCTCACGAAGACAAAAAGCCCGTCAGGGATTCGGTTGTCGGTCGTACCCGACTGCTCGGCCGCGCCCTTCGTTGCCTCGAAGCGGCGGGCCAGGGCTTCCAGGTCCACAGCAGGCTGCGTGCCGCGGCGCGTCGCAGCCTCGGGCAGATGGACCAGTCCTGGAATGCCGGCCGGCGCTGCAGGGACGCGTGGGATGGTCTGTGCCCCGGCCATGGTGGTCTGCATGAGGAGCGTGAGAGCCAGGCTGACGCTCAAGCAACGGCGGTCACTTTTGCTCATAGGAGGCGCAGCAGTTGCGTTTGCGAAAGATCTGGTAAACAAAGTCCTCACCGCGAACCGGGAACTCCATGCCTGCACCCCACAGCACCGATGAACGCCCGAGCGGCGAGCAGCACTGGCCCTGGATCGTGGTCTGGTTGAGGGGGTAGATCAGGCTTTTCTTGTAGGCCGACTTCGTGAGCAGCGGAGCCACCTTCGGACCGCAGACGGCTTCCTCGCCCCAATACTGTCGAGCCAGGAACTCGCGGTGCATCTTGAAAAGCATGCGCGTGACGATCAAGGCAGACGCCTCGATGCCTCCGACGTGTTCCTGAACGTGGCCATTGGCGGGATACATGATCCCGTTGCATCCGGCGCACCACATCATCGGATCGAGAGGCATGCCGGTCATCGACGCGACGCAGTCAGCCACACACGTCATAGCGGCCGGCAGGCTGGCAAAGAGCACGGCTTCCGGGTTGAGCAGCAGCGTCGTCTCGTCGCTGTTCCATGACGGATCCAGCTCGGTGACGTAAGCGACGTCGAAGGCACCATCCTCAAGGCAGTCCAACCCGGACAGCAACCCGAGGATATAGAGCAGCGGGTTGACGTAGACGTGGGCTTGGTAGAAGGAGCTGTTGGAGCCGCCGCCGATGACGGTGCGCGAGTCCTGTGCGCCTTCGGGGGCGGTGCTGCTTAAGCCAATCGACACCCCGCCAAGACCCGGAAAACAGTTGGGTGTACGGACGACCTCAATCATCCGCGCCGGCTCCCAGAAGCCGATCTCCAAGCCGACCTTGACCCACGGGAACATGGCGGTCGGGCAGATGCATACCGGGCTTCCAGGATTGGCGCGGTCATCCTGCTTCGGTGTGGGCGTGAGGGTGGCCGAACCGATGGTGATGGGCAGCATGCATGACCAGCAGATGTCGGTGATCGGATTGGCCATCCGACCGACGCACGTCCCTGGAGCCACGGCATGGGCGTGGCTCGCCAGCAGCAGCGCAACGACGGCGCCGAGGCGGCGCAGGCAGACGGACAACGACATAGGCAGATTCAGAGCCAGGCGGCGCAGCGTCATGACTTGGCGTCCTTGTCTGCGGGGGGTGCGATCACCTCATCGATGCGCATGGACTTGCCTTCTTGGTAGACCCACGCCGGCACCTGCTCGATGCCGAAGCGTTTGACCAGCAAGCCTTGCTGGTCGAAGAACAAGCGCACCTTCCACCGATCCATCAGGTCATACACCGCGCCACCGACCAGGACCGGGGTGACACCGGTCCCCAGCTTGGCGATGGCCTGCCTGGCGTAGGCGAGCTGTGCAGGATCTCTGGCGTCAAAGAACAGCATGCTGCGCTTGAGCTGCACGTGGTCGAGCGGGTTGGTCACCGTGCCCTTGGGGACCACGACCGCGCCTTTGTCATCGACGATGTTTTCTTCGATCGAGATGGAAGGATCCCAGTAGCGGGTGCGCGCGACCATCGTTGGGTTCAGACCCTGCACCGGTTTGGGCTCGCGGATCGAGGCCACAGCGCGGCGTTTGCCATCGGCCTGAATGCGCGCAAGCTCACCACTGGCCTCCTTCTTTCTCAGCGCGGCGGTGATGTCCAGCAGCAAATCCGGTTCCTTGATTTCGTAGGTGGGACCCAGCGTGCCGAGATCGCTCGAATAGGTCTTCGCGAAACCAAGCGGGGCTGCACAGACGAATGCGAGCGCAAGCGCGAACGTGAAGATCCGCTTTGGGCTAAGGACGATGGGCGTGAATTGCCCCAGTGGGAGGGATGCCATGACTGCCTCAGAAAATCTTGATCGC
>CAHJWV010000267.1 GCA_903643055.1 Burkholderiales bacterium
GGAAAAGCTCTATGTCCGCCAGGGGGCGTTCGAGTTCAATCCCAACCGCCACGATTTCGCCAGCAAGACGCTGTTCGGCCGCACGCTGAAAGCGCAGGGCGCCGATGAAGTCGATGAAGCCCTGGACTGGATCGTTCAGCAGCCCGCCACTGCGCGCTTCATCTCCCGCAAGCTCGCGCAATACCTGTTGACCGACGAGCCACCTACCCCCGTCATTGAGCGCATGGCTCAAACCTTCCAGGCAAGTGATGGCCGCATCGATGCCACGCTTCGCGTGCTGCTGCTGTCGCGTGAATTCATGGCTGCCAGCGAAGCGCCGAAGTTCAAAGACCCGATGCATTTCGTCATCTCGGCCGTGCGCACGAGTTACGAAGACAAGGTCATCCTGAACACGTTACCGATGCAGAACTGGCTCAACCGCGTGGGCCAAGGCCTCTACAACCGGCAAACGCCAGACGGTTATCCATTGACCGCCGCCGCATGGACCAGCTCAGGCCAGATGAGCACCCGCTTCGAGATTGCACGCACGATCGGCAATGGCAACGCCGGCTTGTTCAAGTCAGACGATCCGCTGCAACCAGTGGACAAGCCGGCATTCCCGCAACTCGCCAACGCGCTTTACTTCGACACGCTGCGTTCGCTGATCGGCAGCGATACCCGTGCTGCGCTTGAGCAAGCCGGCTCACCGCAAGAATGGAATGCGCTGTTCTTGTCGTCACCCGAATTCATGTACCGCTGATGGAGGCCCGCATGCATCGACGCACCTTGCTTCAACTGGCGTGGGCGGGCACAGCACTCAGTGCATCGACACACCTGCTCGCGGCCCACAGCAGCGCACCACGCTTTCTGCTGGTCTTTTTGCGCGGAGGGTATGACGCTGCCAACTTGCTGATTCCGTCATCAAGCAGCTTCTACCGCGAGACACGGCCGAACATCGCGCTGCCTGCGCCATCGGATGATGCCGACTCGTCCCTCGCACTCAACTCAGATTGGGCCTTGCATCCGGCGTTGAAAGACACCGTATTTCCATTGGCGAAACGCGGTCAGGCCACGTTCATTCCTTTTGCTGGAACCGACGACAGCTCACGCAGCCATTTCGAAACGCAGGACGCGATCGAGTTGGGCCAGGCCTCCACCGGCCGGCGCGACTATCAATCCGGCTTCATGAACCGCTTGGCGCAAGCGCTGGACCCACATGACGCCATCTCGTTCACCGATCAGTTGCCGCTTTGCTTTCGCGGTGCGGCCAACGTCGGCAACATCTCGCTCAAGACCCTCGGCAAATCGAATGTCGACGACAAGATGCGCGGCCTGCTCGCCGACATGTACCGCCATCAAACCTTGTCCACACAAGTACAGGAAGGCTTCAACGTGCGCAGCGAGGTGGAGCGCGAGGTGTTGGGCGCTGTGGTCGGTGAAATGCCCGGTGTGAACCGCAACGCGATCAACGCGCGCGGGTTCGAGCTGGAGGCGCGGCGCATTGCCAAGCTGATGCGCGACAAATATGCGCTCGGCTTCATCGACATCGGCGGCTGGGACACCCATGTCAATCAAGGCGCCGCCACCGGTTACCTTGCCACCCGCTTCGAAGAGCTGGGCCGTGGGCTGGCCGCGTATGCCGAAGAGATGGGCAGCGAAGCTTGGCGCAAGACCGTTGTCGTCGTGGTCAGCGAATTCGGCCGCACCTTGAGGGAGAACGGCAACCGGGGCACCGACCATGGCCATGGCAGCGTGTATTGGGTGCTTGGCGGCTCATTGGCATCGCCCGTGGTGGCCGGCGAGCAGACCACCGTGGAAGCGCGGACTCTGTTTCAGAATCGCGACTTCCCAGTATTCAACGACTACCGCGCCTTACTTGCTGGGCTCATGCAGCGTCAATTCGGCTTGTCGGCCGCGTCAATCGCCAAAGTCTTCCCAGGTGCAACCGCGAAGGACCTGGGTTTGATCTGAGCCCTTGCTGAGTCGGCCCCAGTCCGCCGGGCCAACAAGTTTGCGATCGAGCCCAGGTCAGTGGATCGAACCCATCTGATGCAAGGCCTTGACGGCGCCGGCCCCGATCGACGCCCCAAAGCGTTTGGCCAACCGCTCGGCGACGTTTTCTTTCGGCGTGTAGTCGACGATCTCTTCTGCCTTTACCACCTCGCGGGCCACGTAGTCGAGGTTGCCCAGGTGATCGGCCAGGCCGAGCTTGACGGCCTCTTCGCCGTTCCAGAACAGGCCGGAGAAGGTCTCCGGCGTTTCCTTCAACCGGTCTCCGCGACCATCTTTGACGACCTGGATGAACTGCTCATGGATTTGATCGAGCATGGCCTGCGTGTAGGCACGGTGATTGTCGGACAGCGGCGTGAACGGGTCGCCGATACCTTTGTTTTCGCCGGCCGTAATCAGGCGCCGTTCGACACCGAACTTCTCCATCGTGCCCGTGAAGCCAAAGCCGTCCATCAGCACGCCGATCGAGCCGACGATGCTGGCCTTGTCGGTGTAGATCTCGTCGGCCGCCACCGCGATGTAATAAGCACCTGATGCGCAGATCTCTTCCACGACCGCATAGACCTTCTTCTGATGCAAGGCCTTCAGGCGAACAATCTCGTCATTGATGATGCCGGCCTGCACCGGGCT
>CAHJWV010000268.1 GCA_903643055.1 Burkholderiales bacterium
ACACGCACTATCATTTGTTGCATGAGACGAGACAGCAAGCTTTCTTCGGTGCTGCATGTGCTGCTGCACATGGCCCACAGCGATCGGCCTTTGACGTCGGAAGATCTGGCGGGGTTTCTGCAGACCCACCCGGTGCTGGTGCGGCGGCTGATGGCCGGGCTGCGGGACTTTGGCTATGTGTGTTCCGAGAAGGGCCATGGCGGGGGGTGGGTCATCTCGTGCGACTTGCATGCGGTGAGCTTGCGCGATGTCTATGACGCTGTCGGTGCGCCAGGCGTCTTTGCGATGGGGCACCGCAGCGAACACCCCGAATGCCTGGTCGAACAGGCCGTCAACGCGGCGCTGTCCGATGCCTTTGAAACGGCCGAGGCCTTGCTGATCGAGCGTTTTTCGCAAGTCACGCTGGCCGATCTGTCGGCTGATTTCAACCGGCGCCATGTTGCTCACCCGGCTTCGGCTTCCTCTCTACTCCTCAGGCGTGCGCATGCCGAATGAACATATTCCCTTCGATCCGGCCGATGTGCCGCCGGGCGCTGTGTCGGATGCGATCGTTGTCGGCGGCAGCTACGCCGGCTTGTCGGCTGCCTTGCAATTGGCGCGTGCCCGGTGCCGGGTCGCGGTGATCGATGCAGGCGTGCGCCGCAATCGCTTTGCCCAGGCCTCGCATGGCTTTCTCGGCCAAGATGGCCGCGCTGCCGCCGACATCGTGGCCGACGCGCGTGCCCAACTGCAGGCTTATCCCCATGTGCACTGGATCGCCAGCACAGCCCGCCACGCTCAGGCGCCTGCACAACGCGGCGAGGCCTTTGCCGTCGCGCTCGAGGGCGGCGAGACCGTTCGCACCCGGCGGCTCGTGCTGGCCACCGGCGTTGTCGATGAACTGCCCGAGATCGAAGGGCTGGCCGAGCGCTGGGGGCGCAGCATCTTTCATTGCCCGTATTGCCACGGCCATGAACTCGACAACGGCCGCATCGGCGTAATCGCCACCGGCCCACTGTCGATGCATCAGGCGATGATGCTGCCCGATTGGGGCCGGGTCACCTTCTTCACCCGAGGTGTGTTTGTGCCGGATGACGCTCAGGCTGCGGCGTTGCAGGCCCGTGGTGTCGTGATCGAGCCCACGCCCATGTCGCGCATCACCGACGAAGCCACGGTAGAGCTGAGCGATGGCCGCCGCTGGCCGCTCGATGGCCTGTTCACCGTCACCCGAACCCGCCTGGCCAGCCCGCTGGCCGAGCAACTGGGTTGTGCCTTCGACGAAGGCCCGATGGGCCGGTTCATCCGCACCGAGGTGAACCAGGAAACCACGGTGCCCGGCGTCTTTGCCTGCGGTGATGCGGCGCGCATGGCCGGCAGCGTGGCCCTGGCGGTGGGTGACGGCGCGATGGCAGGCGCTGCGGCACATCAGTCGCTGATCTTCAACCCGGGCTTGGAGCCGGTGGCTGCGCGGCGCTGACCTTCGATCGAAATCCCTTTGATTGAAGCGCCAGCGATGGCGTGATTGCACCGAGTCGGGCCGATGCGGGTGACTGTTGTGTCTGATGACTGGAGGCGGGCGAGGCATTGACACAGTCATTTGCCTGCCTGCTTGCTTGCTTGCTTGCTTGCACGGCTGGTGGCCGCTCAAGCATGCAAGGCCGACTTGAGCGTCAGCTTCCCGCTGCGGCCGGCCCCGCCACCTGGGCAGGGTGCTCGAACAGTGCACGAAAGGCCTGTTCGCCGCGCGGCGTGAAGTGGATGACGCGTGAATCGGCGGCCGGTGCGGCCCATTGCCACTCATACAGCCGATGCAGCAGCGCGCGGCCGAGTGCGCCGCCCAGGTGATGGCGCCGCTCGCTCCAGTCGAGGCAGGTGCGGCAGAAGCTGCGGCGTTGCGTTGCGGCCAGCGCGGTATCGATGCCCATCGCGGCGAACCAGGCCGCACCGGTCGGCGTCAACTGCAGCGCTGTTTCTTGCGTGCTGAACACACCCTGCGCCAGCAGCGCTTCGCAGGCCAGCACGCCCAGTTCACCGGCCAGGTGGTCATAGCAAACCCGGGCCTTGCGCAAGGCCGGCTCGCGCGGGCCGGCGCGCACCCGCATCGCCCCGGTGCGAAAGGCCACGCCCATCAGCGACTCCAGCAGCTGCGCCACGTCCGGGTCGGCGAGGCGGAAGTACCGATGCCGCCCTTGCTGATCGCAAGTGATCAAGCCGGCATCGAGCAGCTTGGCCAGGTGCGCGCTGAGGGTCTGTTTGGTCACGTCGGCGATGGCGGCCAGTTCAGTGGCTGTCAACGCGCGGTCGGCCATCAAGGCAGTGAGGACGTCGGCACGGGCACGGTCACCGATCAGGGCCGCAACGCGGGCGATGTGGGGGCCGTCTTTCATGGTTCGATGCTAGGCGAACCATCGATCAAGCTCAAGCGGCTATCGTGAAGCTCCTCCTTCCAGAGAGTTCACCATGACGATCACCTGCTTCATCCGATACCAGATCGACCCGTTCCAACGCGAAGCGTTTCAGACCTATGCCGAGCGATGGGGCGAGATCATTCCGCGTTGCGGTGGCCACCTGCTGGGCTACTTCCTGCCACACGAGGGAAGCAACGATGTGGCTTGGGGCTTGATCTCCTTTGATTCGCTGGCCGCCTATGAGGCTTACCGCAAGCGCTTGAAGACCGACCCGCAGGGGCGGGAGAACTTCGCCTTCGCGCAGGCGAAAAGATTCATCTTGCGCGAAGAACGCAGCTTTCTCGAAGGCGTACCGGGCACGCTGGGCTTATCTGCACGGACAGGGGCTTGCTCGTGATCGCAGTGATCTTCGAGGTCGTGCCGCACGCCGAGCATCGCCAGGCCTACCTCGATACCGCAGCGGCGTTGAAGCCGGTGTTGAGCGGGATCGACGGCTTCGTGTCGATCGAGCGATTCGAGAGCCTGAGCCAGCCGGGCAAGATCTTGTCGCTGTCGTTCTGGCGCGATGAAGCGGCGGTTCAGCGTTGGCGCGAGATCGAAGCGCATCGCGAGGCGCAGCGCGCCGGCCGGGCCTTCATCTTCGCCGACTACCGGCTGCGGGTGGCGGCCGTGATCCGAGACTACGGGCTGACCGAGCGGGCGCAGGCGCCGGACGATTCACGCACCATCCACGGGTGACGGGCCTGCGGATGACGCCGGGGCGCGTGCCCGCCGCCCTGACGATCGATGCCCAGGCCGCGAGTGCAGAGCCGTTTTCCGGCACGCCATGCCCGGCATCTGTAGACGCTGCAGAACTCATTGGCGTCACCAGGCAAATCGGCCGAAGGCGCTCGGCTCGAAGGCGCCGTTGCCGCGGTGAAAGAACTCCACCCACCACAGCCCGTAGGCATCGCCCGGAAAGCTGAGGTCGAGGGTCAGCACATCGCCCGCGCCGGTCACGCGCAGCGACACCGAATCGGCCTGGCCGTGCAGGCGGGCGGCGTCGCCGCTGATGAAGCGCTGCACATAAGCCACGGCCTGCGCCTTCAGCAATTCATGCTGCGTGATGCCTTCATTCGCCAGGGCCAGCGCCTGCGCGCTGAGTTCGGCGGCGTCGCCGTCGATCACCAGCTCGAAGCTGCAGCCGCCCGGCGTTCCCACCCACTGCCCGCGGCTGGCCGCATAGGAAAGGCATTCGCTCATGGTCACGGCGCGGGGCTCCTGAAGGTGATGTCGCATGCAGGAGTCTGCAATTCACGGTGCCCGGCATCAAGGCCGGGCCGTCCTCAACATCGACGACGAAGAAATTTCCCCACTGAGGCAGCCACTGCGTGAAATGCCTAACCGAGCAGGCTCAGGCGCTCAGTGCCTTCAACTCGTCGTCATCGAAGCCGGCCGCCCGCCGGGCATCGAAGTTGAACGGGCCGCGCAGCTTCGGCGCACCGTACTGCACCGACAGGTGCGCGTAGGTGGAGATCGGCTCCAGCCCGCGCTGTTCGCAAAGCCAGCGGTACCAGTGATTGCCGGTCGCCACGTGGCCGATCTCGTCGCGCAGGATGATGTCGATGATGTCACCGGCACGGCGGTCGCCGGCCCCGATCAGCTTCGCCTTCACGGCAGGCGAGGCATCGAGGCCGCGCGCCTCCAGGGTCCGCGGGACCAGCGCCACGCGGGCGAGCACGTCGGCTTGGGTCTTCTCGGCCATTTCCCAGAGCGCGTTGTGCGCCGGGAAATCGCCATAGGCGAAGCCGAGTAACGCCAGGTGATCGCGCAGCAGTTGGAAGTGCAGCGCCTCTTCACGCGCAACGCTGAGCCACTGCGCATAGAAGTCGTGCGGCATGCCGGCGAAGCGCCAGACGATGTCGAGCGCGAGATCGATGGCGTTCAGCTCGATGTGGGCCAGTGCATGGATCATCCCGGCACGGCCTTCTACCGTCGCCAAAGACCGCTGCTTGATCGAGACATGTGCCACCAGCTCAGGCCGGGTGGGCCGCCCGGGAATGCCGGCGGGCTCGGTAAAGGGCTCGGTGGTGTCAATGAGCCCGGTCAGCTCAAGGGCGCGGGTAGCCGCCGCTTTCTCGTCGGGCGAACGGGTGAGCAGCAAGGCCAGAGCTTGCCGGCGAAGATTTTCCATGCGGCATGCTACGGCACGAGCCCTGAGATCAGGCCGCCTTCGGCTGCGCGCTGCCGTCGGCAATCGACTCGGCGTAATGGCAGGCCACCTCGGTGCCATCGACCCGGCGCAATTGCGGCTCATCGTTGACGCAGCGTGGCTTGACATAAGGGCAGCGCTTGTGGAAGGCGCAGCCCGTGGGTGGGTTCAGCGGCGAGGGCAGCTCGCCGACGATGCGGATCTTGTTGGCGCGGCGCGCCGGGTCGATGCTGGGTGTGGCCGACAGCAGCGCGCGGGTGTAAGGGTGCAGCGGCTGCGAGAAGAGCTGGCTCTTCGACGCGAACTCGACCACGCGGCCGAGGTACATCACCATCACGCGCTCGGCGATGTGCTCGACCACGCTGAGGTTGTGCGAGATGAACACATAGGCGATCTTGGTGCGCTCCTGCAGGTCCATGAACAGGTTCAGGATCTGCGCCTGGATCGACACATCGAGCGCCGAGGTCGGCTCGTCGGCCACCAGCAGGCCGGGCTGCAGCATCATCGCGCGGGCGATCGCGATGCGCTGGCGCTGGCCGCCGGAGAACATGTGCGGATAACGCTGTGCATGCTCGGGGCGCAGGCCCACCAGCGCGAGCATCGCGACCACGCGCTCGCGGCGCTCGGCGCGCGTGAGTTCGGTGTTCAGCAGCAGCGGCTCATCGAGCATCTGCTCGATGCGCTTGCGCGGGTTCAGCGAGGCATACGGGTTCTGGAACACCATCTGCACCCGCTTGCGCAGCGCCTTGGTCTGCGCCGCATTGGCATGGGCTGCGTCGTCGCCGTCGATCAACAACTGGCCGCCGGTCGGCTTTTCGATCAGCGTCAGTGCACGTGCGAGCGTCGATTTGCCGCAGCCGGATTCGCCGACGACCGCCAACGTCTGCCCGGCCGACAGCGAGAAGCTGACGCCGTTCAAGGCCTTCACGGTGGCCGCCGGCTTGAACGCCCCGCGGGAGACCTGATAGTGGCGCGACAGGTCGCGCGCTTCGAGCAAGGGTGCAGTCATGTCGAAAAGTTCAGCGGAAACAGGCAACGGGCCAGGCCGGCATCGGGCATGGGCAACAGGCCGGGGTGTGTATCGCGGCAGGCATCACGCACATAAGGGCAGCGCGGCGACAGCAGGCAACCTTTCGGCCGCTCGTTGAGGCCAGGCACCATGCCCGCCAGCGTCGGCAACCGGTAGGCGCCGCGGCTGTGCTCGGGAATCGAGGCCAGCAGGGCTTCGGTATAAGGGTGATGCGGGCGGTCGAACAAGGTCGGCACCGCCTGCGTTTCGACCACTTCACCGGCGTACATCACCGCGATGCGCTTGGCATGCTCGGCGAGCAGCGCCAGGTCATGGGTGATCAGGATCAGCGCCATGTCCTGCTTGCGCTGCAGCTCGACCAGCAGGTCGAGCACCTGGGCCTGGATCGTCACGTCGAGCGCGGTGGTCGGCTCGTCGGCGATCAGCAGCTTGGGGCTGCAGGCAAGCGACATCGCGATCATCACGCGCTGGCTCATGCCGCCCGACAGCTGGTGTGGATAAGCATCGAGGCGCGAGGCCGGGTCGGGGATCTCGACCAGCGTCAGCAACTCCAGCGCGCGGTCGCGCAGCCTGGACTTGCGGTCGTTCTGATGCACCTTCAGCGTCTCGATGATCTGGAAGCCGACGGTGTAGCTCGGGTTCAGGCTGCCCATCGGGTCCTGGAAGATCATCGCCATGTCGCGGCCGACGATCTCGCGCCGTTGGCGCGGTGACAGCGACAGCAGGTCCTGGCCATCGAAGCGCAGCACATCGGCGCTGACCCGGCCAGGCGCTTCGATCAGGCCCATCAGCGCCAGCATGCTGACGCTCTTGCCCGAGCCGGATTCGCCGACGATGCCCAGCAGCTCGCCGCGCTGCACATCGAGGTCGACGCCTTTGACGGCGGAGAAGGGCCGTTCCTTCGAGCCGAATTCGACCGTCAGGTTGCGGATTTCAAGAAGGTGGTTCATGAGAGCTTTTTCATGCGCGGGTCCAGCGCGTCGCGCAGGCCGTCACCCATCAGGTTGATGGCGAGCACGGTGGTCAGGATCGCGACGCCGGGGAAAGTCACCACCCAGTTCGCGCGTTCGATGTAATCGCGGGCCGAGGCCAGCATCGTGCCCCACTCGGGCGTGGGCGGCTGTGCACCCAGGCCGAGGAAGCCGAGCGCGGCGGCGGTCAGGATGGCATCTGAGAAGCCGAGCGTGGCGGTGACGATCACCGGCGCCATGCAGTTCGGCAGCACGGTGTTGAACATCAGCCGCATCGTGTTGGCACCGGCCAGGCGCGAGGCGACGACATAGTCTTTCGTCAACTCGGCCATCGCTGAGGCACGCACCAGCCGCACATAGCCCGGCACCGCGACGATCGCGATCGCCAGCATCGTGTTGATCAGGCCGGGGCCGAGCACCGCGACGACCGCAATCGCCAGCAGCAGGCTGGGCAGCGCGAGCATCACGTCCATCAGGCGCAGGATGGCCACGCCCAGGCGCTGCGGAAAGAAGCCCGCGAGCAGGCCCAGCGCGATGCCGGGCAGCATCGACAACAGCACCGCGACGAAGCCGATCATCAGCGACAGCCGCGCGCCATGCAGCAGGCGCGACAGCACGTCGCGGCCGATGTCGTCGGTGCCGAGAATGAACTTGCTGCTGCCGCCTTCGGCCCACATTGGCGGCGTCAGCAGCGCATCGCGGAATTGCTCGATCGGGTCGTGCGGCGCGAGCAGCCCGGCCAGCAGGGCGGCCAGGATCACCAACGCAAAAAACACCATGCCGGCGAGCGCGCCGCGGTTGTGCGAGAAGCTGCGCCAGAAGTCTTTGAACGACGACGGCGCCACAGCGACTTCTTCGGTCGCGAGCACGGCGCTCATGCGTTCACCTCGGCGGGTGTCAGGCGCTCACGCGCTGGGGCGTGCCGCGTGGTGCGGGGGCCGTCGGGCGCGGCCTGAGGAAAGGTCGGGAG
>CAHJWV010000269.1 GCA_903643055.1 Burkholderiales bacterium
CATTGGCCGCGATCACGACATCGACTTCGTGAAAGATGCTGACCAAGCGCAGGCCTTGCTGGAACTCGACATGGCCGGTGCTGCGCACGCGCAGCGAGTCATAGGCGAACTTGTTGCGCGTCAGCGTGATGCCCAGCGTGATCGACATGCAGGTGGCGGCTGCCGAGACCAGCAGGTCTTCGGTATTGGTGCCGACGCCGCGGCCCGACATGCTTGCCGGAACCGAGATTTCGTTGCGGAAGCTGGCGGCTTCGATGGTGCCGATGCCGGAGAGATCGCCGCTCCATTGAGCGACGGCGGTGGTGCTTTGTGTTGCCATGATGTTCAGACTGCGACTGCGATATTGCCTGGGAGCTTCTGACGCGACGAAGCGTCGGTCAGGACGGTTTTATAGGTTTCGCGCACTTGGCGCTTCAGGATCTTGCCGGTGGTACCGACAGGGATCTGCTCGATCGGCACGACGACGACGGCGCTCAGGAAATGATCGCGCGTCGGGGTACGGTATTTGTCGTTCAGCGTCTTGAGGATCGTCGCGGCGTCCAGCGTTTTGCCTTCCACCGGCCAGACGAAAGCGACCGGGGCGCTGCCACCGTCGCCAGCGTCAAAGCCCATCACCGACGCGTCCATCGCATCGTCGAACTCAAGCTGGACCTTCTCTTCGATGCGCAGCGTATAGACCGGGCCCTTGCTGCTGTGGATCACGTCGACGGCGCGGTCCAGGTGATAGAACCAGCCTTCTTCGTCGTAGTAGCCGACGTCGCCGACAAAGAAGTAGCCACGGCGCTGGAAGCGATAGGTGAGCACCGAATCGTTCCAGTAGCCCGGCGTGATCGACGGTGACTTCAGCACGATGGAGCCGATCTGGTTCGGGCCGAGTTCGTTGTCGTTGTCGTCGAGGATCGCGGCCTTCACGAAGCCATAAGGCTTGCCGATGCAGCGGTCGTACTTCTCGTTGCCGACGGATTGCTCTTTGTGGAACATCGAGTAGCCGAGTTCTGACGAGCCGAGCGTGTCCATGAACACCGAGCCTTCGACGCGCTTGCCGCCGACGAGGCGGCTGCCGACGCGGATCAGCTTGCTCACATGGGCTTCGTGTGCGCTGTCGCCGGTGTTGCCCCAATGCGCCACGGTGCTCAGGTCATAGCGGCCGAGGTCGGCCTTGGAAAGCTTGGCATAGACGGCAGAGAAGGCGCCGACCGTGGTCGCGCGGAACTTCTCGATGTTGCGCAGCACGTTGTCGGGCGTGACATCGGAGACCACCATCGTCGGCAGGCCGAGGAGGACCGAGCGCAGCAGGTAAGAGACGCCCACCGAATGGGTGTGCGGGAAGGCGCTCAGGACGCGCTGCGGCGAAGTCATCGGCACCTTCAGGCGGCTGCGCGGGCCGACGAAGTACTGGTGGTGATGGTTGATCACGCCCTTCGGAATGCCGGTGGTGCCCGACGAATGGCACACCAGCGTCGGGTCGTTCGGCGTGTGCTGGAACGGGTACCAGGCCGGCAGAGGCTTGGTCGGTGCCTTGATCTGCGAGTCGGCCACGACGAAGCGGATCGCATGGCGGCGGTTCTGCAGGTGCGGCTGCATCGCATCGAAGTGCGAGGGGTCAGTGACCAAGCCGACCGGCTCGACCTTGTCCAGGAACAGGCCGTTGATCTCGGGCTTCAGGTTGCCGTTGATCAGGATCGGCACAGCACCCAGGCCCGTCAGTGCGTTGTAGTGGATGAAGTTCTTGAAGTTGTTATCCAGGTAGATAGCAACCGGCGCCTTCGGGCCCACGCCCTGTTCGTTGTACCAGGCCGCGTACTGGTCGACGATTCGCTTGAGCGAACGCAGGCTGAACGAGATGTGCTTCTCGCCGAACAGCTCGATTTCCTTGTCGAGCCAGATCAGGTTTTCATCGAGGTTCGGGTTCTCGCGCACGGCCACATGCAGCACATTGCCGCTGCCAAGTGCGGGGTCGTCGTGCAGGCGATCCAGAATGTCCTGCGAGAGATAGGTGGTGGCTTGCGTACTCAAGGTGATGTCCTCTTGAAATGGGGTATGGCTGACGAAATTGAGAGCTTGGAAAGGATCTTGGTAACGATTACCAGGCACTACCAGGGGTACTCGGTGGCCCAGGGCTCGTCATCGGCGAACACGTACTTGGGTTTGAGTGGCGTGGCTTGATGGGCGAGCGTTGACAGCGGCACGATCGTGCCGGGCGCAACCGGTGCCACGTCGGCCTGCACGCCGAGCTGCTGTTGCACCAGATCGGCCAGTGCCTGCTTGGCGCGAGCCTGCAGATGCGGCTCGCATTCGATCTCGATGCGCAGCCCGTAGCTGCCATGGCGCGCACGCCAGAACAGCACGCCGAGGTCGGTCGGCAACGAGAACACGGCTTCTTCCAGCTGCACCGGGAACAGCGTGCGGCCTTGCACTTCGAACTGGTTGACCGTGCGGCCATGCACGCGAATGGTCGGTAGGTGCCAGCCGCAGGCGCAGTGCTCATGCGAGATGTCGACGGTGTCGCCCAGGAAGTAACGCAAGAGCGGCATGGCCTTGCGGTACAGCGGCGTGATTACCAATTGGCCGGTGCCTTCTCGCGAGCATTGGCCGGTCGCCGGGTCATAGACTTCGCACAGCAGGCGGTCGGCCCAGATGTGAAGCTTCTTGTGCGAGCACTCGCCGGCGATGCTGCCGGTCTCGGTCGAGCCGTAGTCTTGGTAGACATCGATGCCGCCCCACAGGCGCTCGATGTACGAACGCTTGACCTCGCTCAGGAACTCACCGGCCACCACCAGCGAGCGCAGCGACGGGAAGTCGCGCTCGGGTGCATAACCGGCCTGGCGAGCGGCGGCCGCGGTGACGAGCGAATTCGTCGGAATCCACCAGGCCACGGTGATCGGCAGGTCGTGCATCAGCCGCGCCACTTTGGCGTGCGGCATGATCCATGAGCGGTTATCGGCCGGTACCACGACGGCTTCGCGCAGTTCGGCTGCACGGTGCATCTGAAGTGCGGTAGTCAGCATCGAATACGGCGAACGCACGATCACCATGTCGCCACGTTGCACGTTCACTGCATTGCGGTTGAAGCGGGTGCAGATGTCGTACCAGTCGTCTTCGGTGAGGTAAGACGGCGTCGGGTCACCGGTCGTGCCGCTGGACTCGTGGTACGTCGCCAGCTCGGCAGTTTCCACGCCCAGCATGCCGAACGGATAAGCCTCGCGCAGATCTTCCTTGGTCGTGAACGGCACCGCGCTCCAGTCGGCTGCGGTGTGCCCGTTGCCGAGGCGAGCGCCATAAAACGGGGTGGCGCGGGCGCGCGCCAGCACCGCAGGCAGCTGCGTACGCTGAAGCGCGTGCAATTCTTCTTTCGACTTCCAGTCGCCGAGTTCAGGCAGTGCAGCCATGTCGGGCAACTCCTTTCATCAGGCGGGTCAGGTGGCCGCCCATCAAGCCGGCGCGTTTGGCCGGCGTCAAAAACAGGGGGCCCTCTTCGCGGTAACCGCGGTAACGGCGGCGGGCATCGGCCTTGTACGGGTTCGGGACGTCAGCGGGAATGAGCCGCTTCGCATCGACCCCACCGCCATCGGCCAGGTGATTGGCCCACGGCGATGGCGTGATCACGCCCTCGCCGGCCACCGACGATTCGGCGTCGGTGCGCAGGCGCGAGTGGCCATCAACGATGTGCAATGGGGCCGTGCTCATCAGCGAACGTCCTTCACGCCGGCTGCAACTGCTTTCCGGCAGCCTGGGCTTGAGACTGACCATCGGCAGCGCGCAGGAACGCCAGCATCTGGTCGAAGAAGCTTTCGCGGGCAGCCAGCGCGCGCAGCACGCCGATCGCGACGCCGCGGCGGCCGTCGACGGTGGTGGCCAATTGCAGCGTGATGTTCTTCAGCACTTCGGCGTGGTCGTCGTCGACGTGGGCATGCAGGTCGAAGAAAGCGCGGTCGCGCGAGCTCAGGTCGGGCCAGGCCTTCGAGATGCCGCGCATCAGCTTCAGGTAAACGTGGCGCACGATGCCTTCGGTGCCGAGGCCTAACGCGCCGACGCTTTGGGCTTCGCCGCCGGTGCGGCACAGCGCCTGGAAGGTGTCGATCCAGGCAGCGGTCATCACCTGCGGGCGGTTGCGCTGCATCTGTGCGCGCGACAGGCCGATGGCTTCGAGGAAGCGGGTGTAGAGCTGCGGGTGCGGAGCGGCTGCGTCGTCGGGATTGATGCCCACGGCAAGCAGCTCGCGGCGGTGCTCGTCATCGAGCATGCCGCCTTCTTCCATCGCGTTCGGCAGCAGCTGGGTGCGGTGCTCGGGCAACTCGAGGTTGGACATCACGGCAAACAGGTACTGCGTGAAGCGGTGGCTGTAGAAGTAGTACTCCTGCAGGAAGCGGGTGATCGCGCCCTTCAAGTCCTTGAACTCGCCATTCGCAATGGCGTCGAGCAAGGGGTGGTTGATGGCGCGGGAGTTTTCGGCGTAGGTCGCCAGTTCGGCCGCGAACTGCGCGGGCGAAACCGTCGGGGATTCAATGATGTGGTTCAGCATGTTGGGCTCTGGATTCGATTCGAAGAAAGGCGCGTTGCCACGCGCGGGTCAGTCGGCCAGGACGGCCTGAGGTGCTTGAGACAGCGAGGGAACCGCCGTTTCGAGCTGCGCGACCTTGGCTTCGGCCGCCAGCAGCGTGCGCTGCAGGTCCACCAGCAGTTGCACCGGATCGGCGCGCTGGAAGACGTTGCGGCCCAGGCACAGCCCGGCCGCACCGGCCAGCACCGCGCCTTGTGCCAAGGCCTGCAGTGAACGCTCGGAGGTCAGCGTGCCGCCAGCAAAGAACACCGGGATGTCCATGCCGCGCAGCAGTGTGGGCAGGTCATCGAGGTTGTCGGGCGCGGCCAGCTTCAGCGCGTCGCAGCCCAGCTCCAGCGCGATGCGCATCAGGTGACGCAAGCGCTTGACCTTGCCTGCGGCGTCGAGGCCGGTGACCTTGTCATAAACCATCGCCAGCACGGGCAAGCCATAGGCATGCGCCTCGTCGCTCACCAACCCGAGCATACTCAGGTTGTGGGCGTCGTTTTCGCCGTCGAAATTGACTTGCACCGACACCGCGTCAGCGCCGTGGCGCAACGCCGATTCGACGCTGGTCAGCATCTCCTTGCGATCGGGCTGCGAAGAAATGGAGCTCATGCCGTTGAGCTGCAGCATCACGCCGGCCTGACCGAGCACGTCGCGCTCAGCCAAGCGTTCGATCATGCCTTTGTGCGCGAGCACGCCGGTCACGGCCGGGTGGCCGATCCATGAAGCGAGATCCTGCGGGCTGTTCAGGCCTTCCACTGGCCCGATGGTCAGGCCGTGGTCGATGGGAACGATCAGTCCGACCCGCGAATGCGGATAACGGAATCGATTGAGACGAACTCGGGTGCCGGTTGATGTCACGTTGGTGCTCCTAGGGGCTTAAACGCTCTTGGCCTTGAGGATTGATTCAGGATTCGATGATGTGTTCATCGACCTTGATACCGACGTGCCGACCGGGGGAGGCGCGGTGGCCGAGGATGCGCTCGCCCGGCTTCAGGTCGGTGATGTTCAGCGGCTTGCCGGCTTCGGAGAAGATCCGAACGTGCCAGTCGTCTTGCATGATCGTGTTGATGCGCTCGCCACCGGCAAACTCGGCTTCGATCAGGCGCAACGGGCGCACTTCGGTCTTCATGCGACCTACGGCGGCGCGGCGGATCTTGCCGTCGGTGCCGACCATCGCAATGCTGCTGCCCGCCGACAGCTCGGTCATGTAGTTGGTGCGGTTGTCAGCGTTGTAGACATAGCTGTGCACGGCACCAGCGTTGACGCGGAAGGGGCGCAAGTCCATGTACGGCAGGAAAAACACTTCCGGGCAGCACAAGATGCCGCCTTGCGACGTCGAGCCGACGACCATGCCTTCGGTGGGCGAGAACAGGCTAGACACATCGATGCAGCTGCGATAGCCCATGCCGACCGGGCGGCTGGAGATGACGGTGGCGGTTTCGATCGTCATGCGCTCTTCGACCAGCGGGTCGAGGCGGCGCATCACTTCTTCGAGGCTGCCATGGTCGCGTGGCGAGAACGAGACGCCATCGGCGCCGACTTCCATCACACCCAGCGAGACGATCGCGTCGTCCACATCGCGTGGGCTGGCGATTTCCTTGATCAGCACCGTGTCGGTGGCTTGCAGCGATGCAATGACCAGCTCGAGCGGAATGTTCGTCGGGTCGCGGAAGTGAACCATCAGGAAGTCGTGACGGTTGCCGAACTCGATCGAGGCGTGCAGGCTGGGTGCGTCATCGACGTAGGCGCGATAGCAGGTGCGCAGGCCATCGGCTTGCAGCTTGCCGATGATGTCGAGGTTGCGACTGGAGATCACCACTTGGCCATCGGTGCCGGAATCGCGGCGTGCCGAGGCGAACAGCGGCAGTTGCGAGATCGCCTCAAGTTCACGGGCGTCGTCAATCTGAATGATTTTCTTGATGCTGCCCGGCACCAAGGGGCCCAGGCGCTCGACGTTCGACGGCAACAGGATCACGCCGGTGTAGCGCATGCGGACCGCACGTTCGAAGACCGCGCGGTCTTCATCGGTCGTGGTGTTCGCAGTGTCGTACCAGAGGGTGACGGCGTCGTTGTCGGACAGGCGGTTGCGATCGCCTTCAACGCGTTCGAGCTTGACGCGCTGGCGCTGATTTTTCAGCTCCGCGGTTTCCTGGAAATCGGGCGAGGACGAGCCACGGCGTGCGGGTCCACGGTTTTGACCTTTCACAGGTGCGGCAGCTTCTTGGTGTTCGATGGTCATGATCAGTTTTGATTCGAAGGAGGGTTGTCAGATGAAAATTGCGGCGTCGGTCGCGCCGCAATTCCTTCGAATCAATTTATCTGATTATCTCGACGAATTGAATCTATTAATTTTGTAATAAATTTGCACGATCGTTCACGCTTGCCTGGTTGCCGCATTTCACTCGCTTTGCGAGAGTGAGATTTGCATCAACGTACGCCATTAACAAATCCTTAATAATTTTATTAACGTTTGACGTTGTTAATGGTGATTTGAGCGCTCACTATCACTTTTGAGCTTTGTATCCAAACGATCTTCTATTCATCCCTACGCGACTCATGGCATTTGCCGACGTTTGAACCAGTTATCGAAATAGAGGAATGTGCAATATGTGACGGCAGTGATACAGTTATTCGATGCAATTGGCATGCCACATTCAGTTCTCCCTGGCGATGACTACAAATAGAACTTTACATACGAATTGAGTTTATTTGCATTCAATCTTTGATCGCTTCGGGCGTTATCACAGGCGAGCAAGAATATCGCGTGCAAATATGCAAAGCGAATTATCAAAATTGCACGCTGGCTAACTGGTCGTTGGCAGGCCGTGTATCCGAGGGGTTGGAAATTTTTAGTGCAATCAAGTTCGGCGCTAGGTTGAATGGCTACTTGCAAAGGGCACGATCGGCCTGACTCTTCGAGCATCAGAAAGAGCACGTGAGTGCAGTTCTGGTGGATGAAGGTGTTTGAGTGCTTCTCCGGCGGGTAGTCCACGTGTGGAGCGGTCGTTTGCCGATAAGAACGCTCGGAGCCTAGCGCTCGGCGGGCGCGGTGACTCTCAATCAGAGACACGCTTCAACGCACACGATCTGTAGATGTGGCTGAATAACCGATGTGGTGGGCGGCGCCAAATCGGCTTGGCTGTGCTGCACAGAGATGTGATCGCAACCGGTCGAATCAGCGCGTTCCGATTGCGATGCCAATCGCAGTGTTTGAACTTTGCGGGATCGGCGATTCCGCGGGATGCCGCCTGCATGCACTCAAAGCGGTGCATGCATTTCGACGGCGACCGGCGCCTTGTGCACCAACGCAGTGTTTGAGCGCCATGCGAATTCACATCGGCGTCAAATTGGTGCGATGCACAGCAGTGTGCAAAGCGTTTGGTCTCAACATGGGGCGTGATCCCTGCGGCGTGCCCATGGCATAGAAGCTGCAAAAAGATCGAAACAACCCCTCACGAAATCACCGCTGGAGAACGTTGCATGTCGAAGAGTCTTCACGCAAAGCGCGTCGGGGCTGAGAGCTACACCGGCAGCAATATTGATTCTGTACCGCCTGACGTCAGGAAAGCCTTCTAACCCCGCAACTGGAGATGACCATGAAGATGGTGACTGCCATCGTCAAGCCGTTCAAGCTTGACGAAGTTCGTGAGGCTCTCAGCGCCATCGGCGTTCAGGGCATCACGGTGACCGAAGTGAAAGGCTTTGGCCGACAAAAGGGCCATACAGAGCTCTACCGCGGCGCCGAGTACGTCGTCGATTTCCTTCCGAAAGTGAAGATCGAGGCGGCAGTGGACGATGGCTTGATCGACCGTGTGATCGAAGCCATCGAGAGCTCGGCGCGCACCGGCAAGATCGGCGACGGCAAGATTTTTGTCTCCCCGCTGGAGCAGGTAGTTCGCATCCGCACGGGCGAAACGGGCAAAGACGCCCTTTGACGCGAAAACGAGAGACAACCCAATCATGAAGAAACTCATTGCAACCCTGGCCTTGGGCCTGTCGGTCCTGGGATTCACGGGCGCAGCCTATTCGCAGGCGGCATCGGCTCCCGAGCCGACGACGGCTTCTGCGGCCGTGGCCGCGTCAGCTGAAGCGCCTGCGATGGCGGCTTCGGCTGCAGACCCTGCGGCATCGGCTGCCCCCACGCCGGTTGCCAACAAGGGCGACGTCTCGTGGATGATGCTGTCCACGCTGCTGGTGATCCTGATGACCATACCGGGCCTGGCGCTGTTCTATGGCGGGCTGGTGCGCAGCAAGAACATGCTCTCGGTGTTGATGCAGGTCATGGTGACCTTCTCGTTGATCGTCGTGTTGTGGCTGATCTATGGCTACAGCCTGGCTTTCACCGAAGGCAACAAATTCGTCGGCGGGTTGGATCGCCTGTTCATGAAGGGCATCTTTGATCCTGTGACCGGCGCCTTTGCCATGGGGGCGACCTTCAGCAAAGGGGTCTACATCCCTGAACTCTTGTTCGCAGCCTTCCAAGCCACGTTTGCCGGCATCACCTGCTGCCTGATCGTGGGCGCCTTCGCTGAACGCATCAAGTTTTCCGCCGTGCTGCTGTTCATGACGCTGTGGTTCACCTTCAGCTACGCACCGATCGCCCACATGGTTTGGTACTGGATGGGGCCGGATGCCTACACCGCCGCTGGCGTGGTGGATGAGATGAACGCCAAGGCCGGCCTGCTCTGGCAATGGGGCGCCCTCGACTTCGCGGGCGGTACCGTGGTCCACATCAACGCCGCAGTCGCTGGCCTGGTGGGAGCCTTCATGATTGGCAAACGCGTGGGCTACGGCAAAGAAGCCTTCAC
Organism: Burkholderiales bacterium; assembly: GCA_903643055.1. The sequence goes on from CAHJWV010000269.1 coordinate 9,358, forward strand.
GCCGCATTCGTTGACCTTGACGATGGTGGGTGCGTCGCTGCTGTGGGTGGGCTGGTTCGGCTTCAACGCTGGCTCGGCACTGGAGGCCGGCAACAGCGCTGTACTTGCCTTCATGAACACCTTCTCGGCAACAGCCGCTGCCGTGCTGGCTTGGTCCATCGGCGAGGCGCTAATGAAAGGTAAAGCCTCGATGCTGGGCGCCGCGTCGGGCGCTGTGGCGGGACTCGTGGCCATCACGCCGGCCGCGGGCAACGTCGGCCTGATGGGTGCACTGGTGATCGGCTTCGTCGCCAGCTTTGCCTGCCTGTGGGGCGTCAATGGCTTGAAGAAGTTGCTGGGTGCCGATGACTCGCTCGATGTGTTTGGCGTGCACGGTGTGGGCGGCATCGTTGGCGCACTGCTGACCGGCGTGTTCAACAACCAGTCACTGGGCGGCCCGGGCTTGGTCAGCGATTGGGTGACTGCAACGGTCAGTTCCAACGGCATTGGCGCACAAGTCTGGATTCAGTTCCAGGCCGTGGCAGTGACGGTGGTGTGGTCGGCGGTTGTGTCGCTGATTGCCTTCAAGATCGTTG
>CAHJWV010000270.1 GCA_903643055.1 Burkholderiales bacterium
GCCCTCTGAAGAAGCCTTCATGGGCCGCGGTGTCAGCGGCTGCGCTACCTGTGACGGCTTCTTCTATCGCGATCAAGACGTCTGCGTCGTTGGCGGCGGCAACACAGCGGTTGAAGAGGCGCTGTATCTGTCGAACATCGCGAAGAAGGTCCACCTGATTCACCGCCGCGACAAGTTCCGCGCCGAAGCCATTCTGATCGACAAGCTCCATCAGAAAGTGGCCGAAGGCAAGATGGAGTTGCACCTCTGGCAAACACTCGATGAAGTGCTGGGTGACACGTCAGGCGTCACCGGCGTTCGTTTGAAGAGCACGCAAGACAGCAGCACCCGTGACATCACGCTGAAAGGCTGCTTCATCGCAATCGGCCATCAGCCCAACACCGACATCTTCAAGGGCCAGCTCGAGATGAAAGACGGCTACATCGTCACTCAAAGCGGCCTGAACGGTTTGGCAACGATGACCAGCGTGCCAGGTGTGTTCGCAGCCGGTGACGTGCAAGACCACATCTATCGTCAAGCCATCACCAGCGCCGGTACTGGCTGCATGGCCGCACTGGATGCACAGAGGTTCCTCGGCCACTGATCCATACCGTAAAGCGCCGCTGCCAAAATCTGGCTATAATCGCGGTCTTTGCCGAATGCGGCCGCGGCGCTTATGGCGCTGCCCAGGGTTCCCATCAAACATGACGGTTCGCACCGCTCAGCGTTTGCTCTGGGTTCCAGTTCTGAAACAAGATTCGATCGGAGAAGCGTCATGGCACGCGTCTGTCAAGTAACGGGCAAGCGCCCGATGGTGGGCAACAATGTTTCCCACGCCAACAACCGGACCAAGCGCCGTTTTCTGCCGAACCTGCAATACCGCCGGTTCTGGCTTGAGACCGAGAATCGCTGGGTGCGCCTGCGCATCAGCAACGCTGCACTGCGCTTGATTGACAAAGTGGGTATCGAACAAGTCGTCGCTGACTTGCGCGCCCGCGGCGAAATCTGATTTAGGAGCCGATCATGGCAAAAGGTGGACGCGAGAAAATCAAGCTGGAATCTTCGGCTGGTACAGGTCATTTCTACACGACCGACAAGAACAAGAAGACTACGCCCGAGAAGATCGAAATCATGAAGTTCGATCCGAAAGCACGTAAGCATGTGATGTACAAGGAAATGAAGCTGAAGTAATCAGCTGTTATTCCCAAAAACCCGCCTTAAGCATTTGCTTCGGCGGGTTTTTTATTGGGGAATCGCCATCAGAAACTTTTCCTCGATGGGATGGGATGGGATTTGAATCCGTACGCCGGCTTACCCATTCAGCCTCGCCCGCCAGGAATTTGACGCCATCTCTACGCTATTAACATCAGAGGTCAAGCATAGGAAAATGAAAGAGGATTGCCCTTCCACATAAGAATATCCAGGCGCACAAAATGCAGCGTCCAAAGAAAAGGCCCGCATCAAAGCGGGCCTTTTGACTGACATTTCAAACTATTCAATCGCAGATCATGCGTGAGCAGCGCGCAGCTTCAATGCAAATTCTTGAAGCGCAGCGATCCCACTCTCTTCAGCCTTCTTGCACCAGGCCTGTAAATCAACCACCAGTTGCTCTGCCGAGACGTTGGTGCGCGTCCAGAGCTGGCGCAATTCTTCGCGCATCGTTACCAGCTTGACCAATGACGGGCTGTCGTCGCGAGCACTGGCCACTTGCGCTTTCAAGTGCGTTGGAATCTTGTCTTCATCGCGGTGCAACCAACGGTGCGCCAGCCGCATGTCGGCCAGCTTGGCACTGCTGGCAGAACCTTCTGCTTTCAAGCGTTTGAATTCCTCGCGGCATGCATCGCGCAAATTGCCGGCGTACTTGGCCATCACTTCATAACGATTGGCGATCAACGCCTCCAAAGTCTTGGAGTCAGCCACCGGCTTCACATGACCCAGCTTGAGCATCGGCGGCGTCTTGCGTACCTTGGCCAAACCCATCATTTCAAGAATGCGGATGTAGCCCCAGCCAATATCGAATTCGTATTTCTTGACCGACAACTTGGCCGATGTCGGATAGGTATGGTGATTGTTGTGAAGTTCTTCGCCACCAATGATGATGCCCCATGGCGAAATATTGGTGCTGGCATCGGTCGCTTCGAAATTGCGATAACCCCACCAGTGAGCCAGGCCATTGATGATCCCGGCGGCCGTGATCGGAATCCACACCATCTGTACCGCCCAAACAGACACGCCAGCCACACCAAACAACAGCACATTGATCAGCAACATCACGCCAACACCTTGCCAGCTGTAGCGTGTATACAGATTGCGCTCGATCCAGTCGTCAGGCGTACCGAGACCGAATTTGGCGATGGTTTCCTGGTTTTTGGCCTCGGCACGATACAACTCGCTGCCGGTGAACAAAACAGTTTTGATGCCATGCGCAACCGGGCTGTGTGGGTCGTCATGGGTTTCGCATTTCGCGTGGTGCTTGCGATGTATGGCCACCCATTCTTTGGTCACCATGCCAGTGGTCAGCCACAGCCACAAACGAAAGAAGTGCGACGGGATGGCATGCAAGTCCAGTGCCCGATGTGACTGAGCACGATGCAGAAAGATCGTGACTGAAGCAATCGTGATGTGGGTAGCGACGAGCGTAAAGACGACAATTTGCCACCAGGACGCGCCGGTCAGGCCATTGGCCAACCAGTCGATCAAGCCATTCCACAGAGAAATCATTTCATTCATTCAAGTTGCCTTCGACCCGTCAATGCGGACGGTCGCCGCATTGTAGTGATGAGTTTTTCTCGATTCCATCAAAAACTGATGGGTCTGTTGAGGTCATTTCTGAACTTGGGTTCGGTTTGATCCGTATCAGCGAAAAGTGTTCAAACTCGTTCCCAAACTGCTGCAAAGAAACCATCGGTGCCATGCCGATGCGGCCAAAGGCGAAGATATTCACCACGCACCAAATCTTCATGCTGACTTACATGGGCCCTCTCCAACAAAGGGCCCGCCGGCAAAGGTTTGAAATCGCGGACGTGGATTTCATTGAAGGCTGAAGCGACCTCTTCATTTTCCGCTTCCAGCAAACTGCAAGTGGCATAAACAAGACGCCCTCCAGGCTTCACCATGCGCGCTGCACTTTCGAGAATTGCCGTCTGCTTGGCTTTCAATTCGATCACTGCTTCGGGCGATTGGCGCCATTTAAGATCGGGATTGCGGCGCAAAGTTCCGAGGCCTGAGCAAGGCGCATCCACCAGCACCCGGTCCATCTTGCCGGCCAAGCGCTTAATGCGATCGTCGCGCTCATGGGCGATTTGCACCGGATAGACGTTGGACAAACCGCTACGCGCCAGTCGCGGCTTCAATGCCGCCAGACGATGGCCGGAGGTATCGAACGCATACAGCCGCCCGGTGTTGCGCATCGACGCGCCCAGCGCCAAAGTCTTGCCGCCGGCACCGGCGCAGAAGTCGACAACCATCTCGCTGCGCTTTGCATCGGTCAGCAACGCCAACAGTTGGCTGCCCTCGTCTTGAACTTCAAGGTTGCCGGCGATGAAAGCCTCGACACGGTTCAGGGCCGGCTTGCCGTCCACACGCAAGCCCCATGGTGAATAAGGCGTCGGCTTCGCGTCGATCCGCTCGGTCGCCAGCGCAGCCTGCACGTCTTCGCGCTTGGCCTTGAAGGTGTTGACACGCAGATCGAGCGCCGCTCCCTGATTCAGGCTTTCAACGAGCGGCCAGAACTGATCGCCCAGTTGCTGTTCAAGCGCTTCAGCCAGCCACTCGGGCAGGTTGTGGCGAAGCTTGGCAGCCAGGGTGCTGCTGTGCACGGTTTGCACTTTGGCCAGCCACTGCTGCTCAGGCTCCGACAAGGCGGCGCGCAGAAAGCCTTCGTTGCCTTGCCAGCCCAGCAGCGCAAGGCGACGTTCCATCTCGCCTTTGCCAGATTGCGCCAGATGCTGGAACAAGAGCCGCTTGCGCAGCACGGTGTAAGTGGTCTCAGCAAGCGTGTGCCGCTCTCGTTGGCCGAGTTCACGGTGGGTTCTGAAAAAGTCGGAGACCACGCGGTCGGCGGGCGAATCAAACTGCAAGACCTTGTGCAGCAGATCGGTGGTGAGTTCAAGCAAGGCGTTGGGGTGCATGCAGCGATTATCCTTGCCGGCCATGAGCAACTCTGAACTCACTCCCCTTCCGCCCACCCCCATCGGCCTGTACCGTCATCACAAAGGTGGCGATTACGAGGTCGCTGGCGTCGTGCGGCACAGCGAAACACTCGAACCACTGGTGCTGTATCGCCCGCTCTACAACGACACCGGCTGGTGGGTGCGGCCACATTCCATGTTTTTCGAACCAGTGGACAGCAACGGGGTGATGCGACCGCGGTTCGAGCTGATCGAGAAAGGCGGCACCAAGGCATGAAGGCCTTGCTGACGCAGTTGAGGGCCCGGCCCCATCTGTCGCTGTCAGCGGGCATCGGTGGCATCGTCGTGCTGGCCACACCCGCAAGCACAGGCTGGATGCTGCGGTTGCTGATTGGCTGGAATGTCGCGGTATGGCTGTATTTGATTCAGGCGTTCTGGGTGATGTCGCGCGCCGACCATCACCACCTTCGCCGGGCCGCGATCGCGCAAGCGGAAGGCGCCACGGCCGTGCTCGGCTCCGTGACCGCGGCAGCGCTGGCAAGCGTGGCCGCGATCGTCTTTGAACTGGCCGCAGCCAAAGGCCCGGATGCGCATCACGCCTGGCCGCATGCGATCTTCGCGATCGTCACCGTGACAGGGTCGTGGCTGCTGCTGCCCACCCTGTTTGCGCTGAACTACGCCAGCCTCTTTCACATCTCGAAGCCCAACCGCGGCCTGGTCTTTCCCGGCGAGAACGAAGAGACACCGACGACCTATTGGGACTTCCTGTATTTCTCTTTCACGATCGCGGTGGCATCGCAGACCGCCGATGTGGCGATTTCCAGCAGCGCGATGCGCCGCTTGGTACTGATGCAGTCGCTGCTGTCGTTCATGTTCAACACGACCATCTTGGCACTGACTGTCAACATCGCCGCCAGCCTGTTCTGAGCTTTGTTCAGCTCAACAGTTGCGGCTCACCGGCAGTCTGTGAAACCACGCCGCCTTCGGTGTGCAGCAGGCCCTGCACCAGCCAGCGCACAGCCTGTGGATACATCCGGTGCTCACGCGCCAGAACACGTGCCGACAGGCTGGCTTCGGTGTCGCCGGGCAACACCGGCACCATCGCCTGGGCAATGATCGGCCCATGGTCGAGTTCGGGGGTCACGAAATGCACCGTGGCACCGGCGAGCTTGCAGCCCTCTTCAAGCGCGCGGCGATGGGTGTGTAACCCGGTGAATGCCGGCAGCAGCGACGGATGAATGTTGATCAGCCGCCCTTCGAATTGCCTGACGAATGAGGCCGTCAAGATGCGCATGAAGCCGGCCAGCACCACGGCGTCGGGCGCAAAACTCAGCACCACGCGTGCCAGTTCGACATCGAACGCTTCACGGCTTGCAAACGCCTTGTGATCGATCACCGCCGTGGCAATGCCATGCTGCCGAGCGAACTGCAGCCCCGTCGCATCGGGCCGGTTGCTGATCACCGCAGCCACCTGTGCCGGCCAGTTTTCGGCCTTGCAAGCGTGGACGATCGCCTCCATGTTGGAGCCACGACCGGAGATGAGGATGACGATGTTTTTCACCGGCGGCAGTGTATCTGCGGCGCTGGATCGGCCCACCTACAATCCGCCTTCCTCCTCGCAACACCACGCAGTGCGCCCATGACCGAACGTGTTCTCACTGGCATCACCACCACCGGCACGCCGCACCTGGGCAACTACGTCGGCGCGATCCGCCCGGCAATCAAGGCCAGCCAGGCAGCGGGGGTCGAAAGCTTTTTCTTCCTCGCCGACTATCACGCGCTGATCAAGTGCGATGACCCGGACCGCATCGAGCGCTCGCGCCTGGAAATTGCCGCCACCTGGCTGGCTGCCGGCCTGGATACGCGCCGTGTGACCTTTTATCGCCAAAGCGACGTCCCCGAAACCACCGAGCTCACCTGGCTGCTGACCTGCGTCACCGCGAAGGGCCAGATGAACCGCGCCCATGCGTACAAGGCGTCGGCCGATGCCAACCTCGCCGCTGGTGAAGACATCGACGCCAACATCACGATGGGTCTGTTCAGCTACCCGATCCTGATGGCCGCCGACATCCTGTTGTTCAACGCCCACCGCGTGCCGGTCGGGCGCGATCAGGTCCAGCACATCGAGATGGCGCGCGATGTCGCGCAGCGCTTTAACCATTTGTTCGGCCAAGGCCGCGAGCTGTTCGTGTTGCCGCAAGCCGAGATCGAAGAAGAAGTCGCAACGCTGCCGGGGCTGGACGGCCGCAAGATGTCGAAGAGCTACGACAACACCGTGCCGCTGTTCGAAGGCGGCCCGAAGGCGTTGAAAGACGCCGTCGCACGCATCGTGACCGACTCTCTTCTTCCAGGCGAGCCGAAAGACCCCGACAACTCGACGCTGGTCACGCTCCATGACGCGTTCGCGACGCCGGATGAACGTGCAGCGTTCCGCGCCGATCTGCGCGCCGGCATCGGTTGGGGCGACGCCAAGCAACGGCTGGTGCAACAGGTGGAAACCCATGTCGGGCCGATGCGCGAGCGCTATGCAGAGCTGATGGCGCACCCGGAGCAGATCGAAGAAACACTGCTGGAAGGCGCCCGCAAGGCGCGCGCCGCCGCAACGCCTTTCCTGCATGAGCTTCGTCAGGCCGTGGGATTGCGCCGCATGGTTGCGCATGCGAAGCCGGCTGCGGTCAGCCAGCAAGCCAGCAAAGCCGCATTGCCCGCCTTCAAGCAATACCGCGAAGCCGATGGCCGCTTCTTCTTCAAACTCACCGCCACCGATGGCACGGTGCTGATTCAAAGCGAAGGCTTGGCCGATGGCCGCGAAGCCGGCACCTGGGTCAAGCGATTGAAGACCGAAGGCGCTGCTGCTTTGGAT
>CAHJWV010000271.1 GCA_903643055.1 Burkholderiales bacterium
GCAGGCGCCGCACCTTTCAGGCGAAGCTTCAACCGGGCCCGACGGCCCAGCCCGGCCGCCGTGGAGAAACCCTTTGCCCGAATTCGTCGCCCAGCTCGGCAGCGCGTTGCTGCGCGGCTTTGAGTGCCTTCACGATCGCCGGCTGCACGCCGCTGGCCTCCAGCGAAGTCAGCGCCGCATGGGTGGTGCCGCCCTTGGACGTGACGCGTTCGCGCAGCACTGAAGGCGGCTCGGTGGAGGCTTGCGCCAACGCGGCCGAGCCGGAGAAGGTCGCGAGTGCGAGCTGCTTGCCCTGCTCGGCCGACAGACCCATTTCGACGGCCGCCTGCATCATCGCTTCGACAAAATAGAACACATAGGCCGGGCCTGAGCCAGAGAGCGCGGTCACCGCATCGAGATCTGCTTCGGCCTCGACCCACAGCGTGCGGCCGGTGGGCGCGAGCAGGCGTTCGACCTGCTGCTTCTCGTCGTTCGACACCCCGACGCGCGCAAACAAGCCCGCGATGCCTTGGCCGATCAACGCCGGCGTGTTCGGCATCGAACGCACGATGCGCTGGGTGCCGAGCTGCTTGGCCATGTCTTCGGTACGAATGCCGGCCATCACGCTGAACTGCAGGGCATGGCTGATGTGCGCTGCATTGGCTTCGGCCGCCGCCTTGAAGCTTTGCGGCTTGACCGCCCAGACCACCAGGCCGGCGCGCTGCATCACCGAACCCGGCGCCTCCAGCGTGATGACCGACAGCTCGCGCTGCAGCTTGGAGCGCTGGTCGGCGTTGGGTTCGAGGACCAGGATGTCGCCTGGCTCGCGGCCGCTCTTGAGCAGGCCTCCGATGATGGCGCTGGCCATGTTGCCGCCGCCGATGAATGCAATGGTGTTCATGCCGCCAGTGTAGAAGCGCCGCAGGAGACAGCGCCCGACAGGCTCAGGCCGCCCAGGCGCGCAGCGCGCGCTCGACTGCCTGCAGCCCCGGGCGCGCCAATGCATAGAACGACAGCCGACCCGGCGAAGGCCAGAGGCGTGCCCGGGCGCGGGTCAGCTGTTGCAGGTCCGCCGGAATCGCCGATTGGTTCAGGCACCCCACGCCCCAGCCAGCGCGGATCGCCGCGACCGCGCCATGCGCGCCGGTGCAGCTGAGCTGCAGATGGTGCGGCCGGCCGGTGCGGGCCAGCGCATCCAGCGCCATCTGGCCCACCGGGCAATCCGGCCCCAGCAGCACGAGCGGCACCGAAGCCTGCGTCGGCATCGGTTGGCCGGCGGCGATCACCCAGGACAAAGGCTCGCGCCGCAGCAGGCGCGCCTGCGGCAGGGGTTGCGCGGCGGTGAGCACGGCGAGGTCGAGCGTGCCGGCGACCCACAGCTGCTGCAAGGCTGCCGAGCTGGACCACAGCAGTTCGAAGCGCGCCAGCGGTGCACTGTCGCGCAGCAGCGCCAGCAACTCCGCCAGGCGCGCAGGCAGAAAGTATTCGCTCAGGCCGATACGCCAGACCTGTCCGGCTTCGGCCGGCTGCACCACGGCGCGGGCGGCGTCTTGCCAGTCCAACAGCTTGTGGGCATGCGGCAAAAAACGCTCGCCGTCGACTGTCAAGGCCAACGCTCGGGTGCTGCGCTCGACCAGCTGCACGCCCAGCGTGGCCTCCAGCTGCTGCAGATGGGTGCTGACCGCCGACTGCGTGCGGTGCACCTGCTGCGCAGCCCGTGTGATGGAGCCGGTTTGCACGATGGCGGTGAAGCTGCGCAGCCAAAGGGGGTCGAGGTCATTCATTGACAGGAGACAGTGACAGGAAACGGCAGGAAAGCGCCGGACAGGGCCGAGCAGGACGCGGGCGACGAAGCCATTGATTCATCTGAGATTCCGATGGGTCGCAGAAAATCATCCGGCTTCTCCGATCAATGCTGCGAGCCTACATTGAAGCTGTCAACACTTCCCGAGAAGCCACCATGCCTTATCACCACATTCAGATTTCCGGTGCGGCCGACAACTCCCTGGCCGCCCGTGTCGCCCAGGCGGCCACCGAACTGACCGCCCGACTGCTGGGCAAGGACCCGATGCTCACCGCGGTGGCCGTCGATTTCATCCCGGCACCGCAATGGTTCATCGCCGGCGAGGCTTTGAACGCAGCCACAAAGCGCAGCTACCACTGGCGGGTCAGCATCACCGACGAGACCAACACCAAGCGCGAGAAGGCCGCCTATCTGGCTGCAGTGCATCGGTTGATGAACGAGCTGCTGGGCGGCGTGGCCGAGCACTCGTATGTGCACATCGCTGACCTGCGTGCCAGCGCCTATGGTTACGGCGGGCTCACGCAGGAGCAGCGCTACCAGCACGCGTGATCTTGTGACGGGAACTCGCTTTGCATGTCCGCACGTCCCCACGCTGGAATAGCCCAAGCAGACGGTGATGCGCCTGGAACGATCCAGCCACTTCGGCAACTGCCGCAAGACCGCAGGCGGCGGTTATGCGATGAACCTTTGCGGCGACGCCGCCGCAAACAGGCCAAACAGGCCAAACAGGCCAAGCTGCCTCAGCGTTCGCAGGCTGAGCTTCCTCATCAAACGGCGCGCAAGCGATCGGCGCTGCGGTCGAAAGAGTCTACGAGACGGTGCACAAAAGCGGCGCCCGGAAAAGAGGCAAGAAGCGGGAAACAATAAGCGCTGACTTGGGT
>CAHJWV010000272.1 GCA_903643055.1 Burkholderiales bacterium
GCCGGCCCGCTAGTCCGCACTCACCACCTTGTGGCGCGCGATCTCCAACAGCCGGCTGTCAACCGGGTGGGCGATGGTGCGCCGCTGGATGCGGCTGATGGCTCAGCATGTGGGGGTGGAAGGCGCATCAGCTTCCACATCGGCCAAACACGCCATCGTCGGCGCTCTACATGGTTCATCGTGCACTCTTTGATCCTCTGATCCGTTGGCTTGCGCGTGGTATCGCGCAGGCTTGTGCCGCTCAGATGCTTTCAGAAGCACCGCACCTGTCACTTCATCGCATTCAACTCAACAAGCTCTGGCGCAGCTCAATGAGGTCATCACGCACGCGGGCGATGTCGCCGCGGCTCAAGCTGCAGGCGGCACCAAACGACGCGTTGACGGCCTTGGCTTTTTCCCGCAGCACGCGGCCTGCGGGAGTCAGCGTCAACGACAGATTGCGCTCATCACTTGGGTCTCGGCGGCGCAACAGGTTGCCGTCGGCTTCCATGCGTTTCAGAACCGGCGACAGCGAGCCCGACTCCTGATGCAGGCGCTGGGCCAGCTCACGCACCGTGATGCCTTCTTGTTCCCAAAGCACCAGCATGATCAGGTACTGCGGGTAGGTCAGCCCGATTTCGGCCAGCAGTGGCTTATAGACCTGCGTCATCGCGAGCGACGTGGAGTAGACAGCGAAGCACAGCTGTTGATCGAGCAACAGCGCATCTTTGGCGTTCATGGGGTGGCTCGGTGGAGGGCGGCCGGGCAGCTTAACACCGGCCGCCAGGGCTTCAGGGCTTGGTTTGAGGCAGAGACAGACAACCCAAAAGAGGATCGGATGATGAAGGAGTGGGACCGGCCCGACCGGCGGGTAGGGCCGGTCGGGCCAGGCCTTTCGGCCTCATCGCTTCAATCCATGAATATCTGGGCGATTGGTTTATCAGCGATGGCCCTCAGCTCGATGACCGTCTCTTCAATAAGGCGGCCGGTTCAAGCCTCGATCAACGCAGGCGCTGCTTCAATTCTTGAGAGGTTTGCAGCAAAGCTGAGCGCACGGCAGGTACATCGCTCAGCACATTGAGCAGGCCGAAATCATGTCATGCCGTTGTAACGCGTCACGGTGACATCGACACCGGCTGCATCCAGCTTGCGGCCATAGGCCTCGCCTTCATCGCGCAGCACATCGAATTCCGCGGTCTGGATCAACGCAGGCGGCAAGCCTTGCAGCTGCGTGCTGCTGGCTTGCAGCGGCGAAGCATAGATCTCATGGCGCTTGGCGGCATCGGTGGTGTAGTTGTCCCAGAACCACTTCATCATGTTGCGGCTGAGGAAGTAGCCGTCAGCAAACTGGTTGTACGACGCGTTGTCGAAATTGGCATGGGTCACCGGCCACAGCAGGGCCTGGAATTTGATCGAGGGCGAACCTTTGTCCTTGCCATCAGGCTGACAACCGCGGCCATGTTGCCGCCCACGCTGTTGCCCGCAACGGCCAGGCGCTTGCCATCGACACCGATGTCTTTACCGTGCTCTGCCACCCATTTTTGTCGCGTCATAAGCCTGATTGATCGCCACGCCATAGCCGACCTCGGGTGATGGCGTGTAGTCGACGAACACGCCCACGGCGCCAGAGCCGGCCACCAGATCGCTTACCAGGCGCTGATGGGTCGGGAAGTCGCCGAGCACCCAGCCGCCGCCATGGAAAAACATGAACACGGGCAGCGTGCCCTTGGCCGCGACCGGCCGCACGATCACGAGCTTGATCTCGTTGCCATTGACGGTGATGGTCTTGCGCGAGACATCGACCTTCGGCAGTTTGAATTTGGCACCTGCTTGCGCGCCGACCAGCGCCTTGCGTGCGTCGGCCAGACTGAGCTGCTCCAGTGGCTTGCCGCCGTCACGGGAGAGCACATCGAAAAAGGCCTGGGTGTTGTGCTTAACGCCGTCGGCAGTCCAGCCTGAGGTGACTGCCGTCAGGCTGATTGCGGTGCTGGCGAGGAGGCGGGTGATCTTCTTCATGAGGTGTCTTCCAGGGAAGGGTTGAAAAGAGGGAGGAGGTGAGAGAGGCGACAGCGCAAGGTGTGGTCGGCGATCGGTCGATAAGTAGTTTGCTAACAATTAGTTCAATAACTATCTGGTAAAAAAACCGATTGGCTATTCATAAAATTTGATCCTTTATCGCATCGACAAGATGAGGTGTATCGAACTAATCATTAGCGTGCAAAGTATTTTTGGGTGAGAGGGCTGAATCGCTGATGGTGTCTTTCGCTTCGAGTCTTGCGCGTTGTGAGAACGGTCACCACGCAACACTCGCCAAGCACCCTCAATGAGCCAAAAATAAAAAACCCACCCACCCGTGGGCTTTGGTGGATTGATCCGAAAGATGAATCAGGGCGAAGCGGAAAATGCCTGCATCGGAGCCCGCAATGAACTGGCGATCAGTTCGGTTTCAGATGAACTTTCTTGCGGGCAAATGTGATGGGCCAGTTGCCCCTTCGGGCCTTGCACCAATTCATAACTGACTTTCCCGCCTTGTTTCAGTGTGCGGAAGCCTTCCATTTGGATGGCAGAAAAATGGGCGAACACATCGTCACCCCCGCCATCTGGTTCAATGAAGCCAAAACCCTTTGCATCGTTGAACCATTTCACCGTTCCAACTGCCATGATGGGGCTCCCTTGCCATGAACGGCGGGATTCTCGATCCGGCTTCAGACGAATGTCAAGACGGTAGCCGGTTAGCTCGGAGCCGGGTTGGGTGATTGGAAAAATGAGGTTCAAAGGATCTATTTTTAGCCCTTGACGAAGCGTCATCTGGCGCAATATCTGAGAGACTGAAACATATCTCGTCAAGTCGATAGAATGATTCGCCATGCCAGACGAAAAACCTAAATCGCCCTCGCCGCCCCAGCGGCAACTGCCAGATAAAGAGCAGGGTGCGGTCGTGGCTGAACGCCAAGCGGCGAAAACTGAACCGCCCCGCATGTTCCAGGTCGTGCTCTTGAACGACGACTACACCCCCATGGAGTTTGTCGTGATGGTGTTGCAGGAATATTTCAAACGTGACCTCGAGACCGCGACTCAAATCATGCTCAAGGTCCACAAAGAAGGTCGGGGCGTCTGCGGTGTCTATACAAAAGACGTGGCAGCGACGAAAGTCGAGTTGGTGTTGACCGCCGCAAGGCGCGGTGGTCACCCGTTGCAATGCATTATGGAGGCCGCATGATTGCGCAAGAGCTTGAAGTCAGTCTGCACATGGCGTTCGTCGAGGCGCGCCAGCAGCGCCACGAATTCATCACGGTGGAACACCTGTTGATGGCGCTTCTGGACAACCCCTCTGCCGCTGAAGTACTGCGCGCGTGCTCGGCCAATATTGATGAGCTACGCAAGAGCCTTGCGCAGTTCATCAAAGAGAACACGCCGACGGTAGGTGGCGCGGACGAGGTCGACACGCAGCCCACGCTGGGATTTCAGCGGGTGATCCAGCGCGCGATCATGCATGTGCAATCCACCGGCAGCGGCAAGAAGGAAGTGACTGGCGCCAACGTGCTGGTTGCGATCTTCGGCGAGAAGGATTCGCACGCGGTTTACTACCTGCATCAGCAGGGCGTCACTCGTCTTGACGTTGTGAACTTCATTGCCCACGGCATCAAGAAGTCCGACCCGCCCGAGCAGCCGAAATCTGGCGAAAGCGCGAGCAACGAAGGCGAGAAGGACGAGGGCGAAGCCAAAGGCTCGCCACTGGATCAGTTCACCCAGAACCTGAACCAGATGGCGCGTGACGGCAAGATCGACCCGCTGATTGGCCGTGAGATGGAAGTCGAGCGCGTCATTCAGATCCTGTGCCGTCGCCGCAAAAACAACCCGCTGTTGGTCGGTGAGGCTGGCGTGGGCAAGACAGCGATCGCCGAAGGGCTGGCTTGGCGCATCACGCAAAACGACGTTCCGGAAATCTTGGGCGATGCCCAGGTCTATTCGCTCGACATGGGCTCTTTGCTGGCCGGTACCAAGTATCGCGGTGACTTCGAGCAGCGTTTGAAGAGCGTACTGAAGCACTTGAAAGATCAGCCGAATGCCGTGCTGTTCATCGATGAGATCCACACGCTGATCGGCGCGGGTGCGGCCTCGGGCGGTACCTTGGATGCCAGCAACCTGTTGAAGCCTGCGCTGAGTTCCGGTGCGATGAAGTGCATTGGCGCAACCACCTTCACCGAGTACCGCGGCATCTTCGAAAAAGACGCCGCGCTGTCACGCCGCTTCCAGAAGGTGGACGTGGTGGAGCCGTCGGTCGAGCAGACCGTGGAGATCTTGAAGGGTTTGAAGTCGCGCTTCGAAGAGCATCACAGCGTCAAGTACGCGGTCGGTGCATTGCAGGCTGCTGCCGAACTGTCGGCCAAATTCATCAATGACCGCCATCTGCCGGACAAGGCGATCGACGTGATCGATGAAGCGGGCGCGGCGCAACGCATCCTGCCGAAGAGCAAGCAGAAGAAAACCATCACCCGCAACGAGGTCGAAGACATCGTCGCCAAGATTGCGCGCATTCCTCCGGCCAGCGTGTCCAGCGACGATCGCTCGAAGTTGAAGACGCTCGATCGCGACTTGAACAGCGTGGTGTTCGGCCAAGAACCGGCCATCGAAGCTTTGGCGGCTGCGATCAAGATGGCGCGCTCAGGCCTTGGAAAGCCCGATAAGCCCATTGGCTCGTTCTTGTTCAGCGGCCCGACAGGCGTTGGCAAGACCGAAGTCGCCAAGCAGCTGGCCTTCATCCTGGGCATCGAATTGATTCGCTTCGACATGAGCGAATACATGGAGCGCCATGCCGTCAGCCGTCTGATCGGCGCACCTCCGGGCTACGTTGGCTTTGACCAAGGCGGGTTGTTGACCGAGGCCATCACGAAGAAGCCGCATGCGGTGTTGCTGCTCGATGAAATCGAGAAGGCGCATCCGGATGTCTTCAACGTGCTGCTGCAGGTGATGGACCATGGCTCGCTGACCGACAACAACGGGCGCAAGGCTGATTTCCGCAACGTCATCATCATCATGACGACCAACGCGGGCGCCGAGACGATGAACAAGGCCACGATCGGCTTCACCAATTCGCGCGAGCAAGGCGATGAGATGGCCGACATCAAGCGGCTGTTCACGCCAGAGTTTCGCAACCGCTTGGATGCGACGGTCAGCTTCAAGGCGCTGAACGAAGAAATCATCATGCGCGTGGTCGACAAGTTCCTGCTGCAGCTGGAAAGCCAACTGTCGGAGAAGAAGGTCGAAGTCACGTTCACCGATGGGCTGCGCAAGCTGCTGGCAAAGAAGGGCTTTGATCCGTTGATGGGTGCCCGACCGATGCAGCGCTTGATCCAGGACACGATCCGTCGCGCCCTGGCCGACGAGCTGTTGTTCGGCAGTCTCGTGGATGGCGGCCGCCTGACGGTGGACATCGATGCCGATGGCAAAACGGTGCTGGACATCCAGCCACCAAAGAAAAGTGACAAGCCGAAGGCTGAATCGGCCACGGCCTGATCTGCAATAAAAGCCTGCAGCGGCAAGCTGATCTCTTTGAAACGAGGCCCTTCGGGGCCTCGTTTTTCTTGGGCGAAACATCGCCGTGATGCAGATCGAATGATGCCACTATGTGATCCAGTTAGCTCTCGGGTTCTTGCGTGAAGCGGGATGCAGGATCTTGATGGAAGAACGAACGCAGCAAGGCATAGACCTCGGCATGTTCTTCTTGCAGTTCAAGCGGCGATACAAAAAACGATTCGCAGGCCACGGCGAAGAACTCGCTTGGGGCTTCTGCGGCATACGGGTCCAGCAGGGTGTCTTCACCGGCATCGATGCGTTCACAGAATGATTCGAAGGCCGTCCCCAACACGGTTTGCCAGTTGGCGTGCTCAGCTCGGCTTGCCATGGGTGGAATGCCATCGGCTTGGCCATTGCGCATGTCCAGCACATGCGCGAACTCGTGGATCACGACGTTGTAGCCAGTCGCCGCGCTGTCGCCGGCCTCCGCAACGTCTTTCCACGACAAGGTGACCGGGCCGCCTTCCATGGCTTCGCCTGAAAGGGGGTCGTCATAGGCATGGACGACACCGTCTTCATCCATGACTTCACGGCGAGCCACGACTTCGTCCAGGTGAATGATGATGCCGATGAAGCCGTCGTACCAATCCAGTCCGAGGTGCAGGATCGGCAGACAAGCCTGCGCTGCAATCGCCACGGCCATCTCGTCGGTGACAGGCAGATCGTGCGCTCCGTTGAACTCCTTGCGCGCCAGGAACAGGGTGCTCAACGCTTTGAGTTGACGGCCGTCTTCAGTGTTGAGTTGGGCGAGGAAAGGAAAGCGATCAAGCGTTTGCTGCCACAGCGCGACGGGGATTGCGCGCCGCTTCAGCGTTTGCTGTTCGCGCCAGCGCCGCCAGATCTTAATCACGGGAAGGCACCGAGCTCGGTCAATACAGAATCACGAAGGACGGGCTTGTTCGAGGGTCAGCCGCCGCAAGCCGGCCTGTGACAGGCGAAGCACTTCAGCGCGCGGAGTCGCGTGCTCCAGGTCCCAGTCGGAAAGCACGTATCGAATCTGCCCCGGGGCCATCGCTTCGGTGTCGGGGCGATGGGTGTGGCCGTGAATCATCGTTTGGGCGCTGGCCCGTTCGAGCCAGTCCAATGCCGCGGGGAAGTCGACATCGGCCCACAAGCTCGGGTCCGATTGCGCCTGCTTCTTCTGCTCGCTTTGAGCGCGAGCGGCACGCGCAAAGGCCCGCCGTTCGGCCAACGGCTTGGACAGGAAGGCATGTTGCCATTCCGGCGAGCGCACCATCGCTCGAAACTGCTGGTAGGGCAGGTCGGCAAGGCACAGTTCGTCGCCATGAGTCAGCACCAGGCGCTGCCCCCAGCCCTGCAGGACCGTGGGGTCGTTTAGGCCTTGCAGGCCGCAAGCTTCAAGCATGTCGGC
>CAHJWV010000273.1 GCA_903643055.1 Burkholderiales bacterium
GACGCGGCGGCCCAGGTGGCGGTCAAGCAGCGTGCTCTCGAGGACGCGCTGTGGCACCTGGGCAAGGTCAAGCCAGACAACCTGTTGCGTCCGCTCGAGGGCCCGGCTTGGCATTACCGCTACCGCGCGCGGCTGTCGGTGCGCCACGTGCTCAAGAAGGGCACGACGCTGATCGGCTTTCACGAGCGCAAGAGCAGCTATGTGGCCGACATGAGCGTGTGCCCCGTGCTGCCCGCACAGGTGAGTGCGTTGCTGATGCCGTTGCGGGCGCTGTTCGATTCGATGGATGCGCGCCAGAGCTGTCCGCAGATCGAGTTGGCCTGCGGCGACGCACCCGGTAGCACGATGCTGGGCGTGATCGGACTGGTGCTTCGGCATCTGGAGCCGCTGTCGTCGGCCGACATCGCGCGGCTCAAGGCCTTCGCGAGTGCGCACCCCGGCGTGCAATGGTGGCTGCAGCCGAAGGGGCCGGACACGGTGCGCTTGCTGGAAGAGGGCGGCGCGCCACTGTCGTACGAGTTGCCCGATTTCGGCATCACGATGCCATTCAAGCCGACCGATTTCACACAGGTCAATCCGCACATCAACCGCGTGTTGGTGACGCGCGCGCTGCGCCTCCTCGACGTCCAGCGCGACGAGCGCGTGATCGACTGGTTCTGCGGCCTCGGCAACTTCACCTTGCCGCTGGCGACGCGCGCCGGCGAAGTACTGGGCATCGAAGGCAGCGATGCGCTGGTCGCGCGCGCGACCGAGAATCTCAAGAGAAATCGGGCTGCGGCCTGCGCCGGTCGACCGCTGTGCGCTACGAAATTCCTCGCCCGCAACCTGTTCGAGATGACGCCTGAAATGCTGGTCGCCGATGGCCGTGCCGACCGCTGGCTGATCGACCCGCCGCGCGAAGGTGCGTTCGCGCTGGTCAAGGCACTGGTGGACCTGCATCAGCAGCCCGAGCTGCGCGATCCGCACGGCGATTGGCAGCCGCCGCGGCGTATCGTCTACGTGAGCTGCAATCCGGCGACGCTGGCGCGCGATGCCGGACTGCTGGTGCACCAGGCCGGCTACCGCTGCAGCAGTGCCGGTGCAATCAACATGTTCCCGCACACGGCGCACGTCGAGTCGATGGCGGTCTTTGATCGATAGAGCGCTTCGCTGAATCACCAAGGGGGCCGAAGGCCCCCTTGAACTTGTGCGCCATCGCGGTCGTCAGTCGCGCTCACCGCCAAAGATGCCGAGCAGCGCCAGCAAACTCTGGAACACGTTGAAGAGGTCGAGGTACAGCGCCAGCGTGGCGCTGATGTAGTTGGTTTCGCCGCCATCGATGATCTGCTTCAGGTCGTACAGCATGTAGGCCGAGAAGATGCCGATCGCAGCCACCGACACGACCAGCATGCCGGTGGTCGATCCGACGAACACGTTGATGATCGAGCCGATGAGCAGGACCAGCACGCCGACGAACAGGAACTTGCCCAGGCCCGACAGATCACGTTTGATCACGGTGGCTAGCGATGCCATCACGAAGAACACGCCGGCCGTGCCGCCGAAGGCCGTCATCACGAGCTCGGGGCCATTCTTGAAGCCGAGCACCATCGCGATCAGCCGCGACAGCATCAGGCCCATGAAGAAGGTGAAGCCGAGCAGCACCGGCACGCCCGCGGCCGAATTCTTCGTCTTCTCGATCGCAAACATGAAGCCGAAGGCGCCACCGAGGAAGACCATCAGCCCGAGCCCGCCGGTAAGCGAACGCGTGATGCCGGTTTGCACGCCGAGCCAGGCGCCCAGCACCGTCGGAATCATGCTCAGCGCCAGCAACCAATAAGTGTTGCGCAGAACGCGCTGCCGATCGGCTTGCGTAAGGATCTGGCCAAAGCCGGTTTCGCCGGTAGTGTCGAGGGTGCTGACGCGATCGTTCATGGCGGAATGCTCCTGTGGGCTGCTGAACCGCAGTTGGGCGCATTCTAGAGGTCCACAAGAGCCCGGCGAAGCAAAGACCGCGCTGCGCGCAGCCTCGACGCCGTCGCCGGATCGGCGCCAGGATGGCCGCTATGCTCTACGGCTTTTTATCAGCCAATCTTTTGCGATCATGAAGACCAAATCCTTTCTCGAACTTGCAGACGTCAAACTCGTTGCCGCCGCCGCCGAAGCCGAGGCGCTCAAGAACAACTGGGCCGTGACCATCGCCATCACCGACGACGGCGGCAACCTCCTGTGGCTGCAGCGCCTGGACGGCGCCCCGGCGCTGTCGTCCCATATCGCGCCGGCCAAGGCCCACACGGCCGCGCTGGGACGGCGCGAGAGCAAGGTCTACGAAGACATCGTCAACGGCGGCCGGACCGCGTTTCTGTCCGTGCCTCATTTGGCGGGGCTGCTCGAAGGCGGCGTGCCGATCGTGAAGGACGGCGAGGTGATCGGCGCCATCGGCGTCAGCGGCGTCAAGTCCAGCGAAGACGCGCAGATAGCCAAGGCAGGCATCGCCGCGCTCGGCCTCTGAAAACGATCGCGCAAAGAAAAACGCCGACCTCGGGTCGGCGTTTTCGTTGATGGGCGTTCGTCGTGAAAAAAAGCTTGGCTGGTCGGCGAACCGTTGGCTAGCAAAAAACGACCCTTCGGAGATTGCGCTCCTCGAGTCGCCCCACGATGAAACTTGCCGGGGCGGCGGCTGAAATCTACTTTGTAAGGATCAGCTTGCCGAGTTTGGTGGCTTGCAGGCGGTACAGCGAACCGTTGTGAAGAATGCCGACCGTCTTGTTGCCTTGCAACAGCGCGGCGCTTTCGACCAGCGGCGCTGGCCGGCTGTCGCTGGCAACCGTACCTCGGCCGCCGGAATGCTCAAGCGACGGATGGCTCAGAACGGAGAAAGTAGTCAGAGTCGTTTGCATGGCTTGTGCCTTGGCTGGGTCGGTCTGCAAATGATAATGATTCGCAATAAATCAGTCAATCGAAGCGATCAAGACAGTTGCAAGCAGGGTCTTCTTCCGATGATTACTTCGCGTCCGGCTCGGTGATGAAGCCGATCTTGCGTACGCCGGCCACTCGCGCAGCGGACATCGCCAGCGCCACGCGTTCGTAACGCACTGCCTTGTCGCCGCGGATGTGCAGTTCGGGTTGCGGCTCCTTGGCCGCCTCGGCCACCAGGCGCGGCGCCAGATCGGCGTCGGCGATCTTCTGATCGTTCCAGTAGTAGCTGCCGTCGGCCGCCACGGTGAACAGGATCGTTTCAGGCTTGGTCAACTCGCGCTCGCTGGTGGCTTGCGGCAGATCGATGTTGACCGCGTGCTTCATCACCGGCACGGTGATGATGAAGATGATCAGCAACACCAGCATGACGTCGACCAGCGGCGTCATGTTGATCTCGTTCATCACCTCGTCGGGTTCGTCTTGCGTTCCGAATGCCATGTCATGCCTCTCGACTTGCCGCCTCCAGGGAGGCATGCGCCCTCCCGGGGGGAAGCGAACGAATGTGAGCTTGGGGATGCATGCCTTCAGCCCTTCTTGAGCGGAAGAACGGTGGCCGGCTCGCCGCTCTGCACGCGCGCACCGGTCACGAAGTAGGCGTGCAGGTCGTGCGCGAAGCTGTTGAGCTTGGTCAGCACGAACTTGTTGCCGCGCACCAGCGCGTTGTAGCCGAGCACGGCGGGAATCGCGACCGCCAGGCCGAGCGCCGTCATGATCAGTGCTTCGCCGATCGGGCCCGCGACCTTGTCGATCGTGGCCTGGCCGGCCGTGCTGATGCTCATCAGCGCGTGGTAGATGCCCCAGACGGTGCCGAACAGGCCGATGAAGGGTGCGGTCGAGCCGACCGACGCCAGCACGGCGAGGCCGGTTTGCAGGCGCGCGGTGAATTCGTCGATGCCGTTGCGCAGGCTGCGCGTGACCCAGTCGCTCACGTCGAGCGTGTCGTGCAGATGCGCTTTGGTGTTGCGGTGATGGGCCGTGGCTTCACGGCCTTCGAGCGCCAGCGCGCGGAACGGGTTGCTGTCGTTCTTGCCGAGCTTGTTGAGCGCGGTGGCGAAGTCTTCGCTATGCCAGAAGTCCGACGAATTGCGCGCCATGCGTTTGTAGCGAATCACGTCGAGCGCCTTGATGATGATCACGATCCACGATGCGAGCGACATGCCGATCAGCAGCACCGCCACGGCTTTCGTGACGAGGTCGCCCTGCGACCACAGGTTCATCAAACCGAATTGGGTATCCATAACTGCTGCTCCAACACTCACTGAGGTTTAAAAACGATTGGCGCCAAAAAAAAGCGAAGTGTCTCTTCGCTGGCGCCCGGCTGATTTAGCGGTGTGATCTGTGATCTCATGACAGCGTCTCGAGCTGCACGATCCAGTCGCTCATAGCCACTTGAAACCCGGATTTCAGCGCGCTTCGCCAAGCCGGAGTTGTTGAAATAGACAGCTATGACGACACGTCCTGACTCGCCTAGCTTGCTGCTCAACGCTGGAAATGCTGGATTTGGTTCAATCACATAGCGAACCTGACCTTCCGATAACTC
>CAHJWV010000274.1 GCA_903643055.1 Burkholderiales bacterium
AACGATCTTGCTCATGAATTACACGATGAATAAGCAACACTTGCCTCAACCCCTCCGCACACGAAAGAGGCAAAGAGAAATGCGGTGAACCCACGTCCGCTGATCACGGCGCATCCTTGAAAACGAGCAACATGGACGCACTTTTCGCGGCGATTCGATCGTTGGAAATCATCAGCGAACCCGACAACGCATCGCGATAGTGGCGGCCCAAGCTAAACGGGCTATCGTTCTTGTAGCCCAAGATGCCAACGATCTGCAAAGCGCGGTGAACGATCTGCGGAGCTGCCTCGGAGGCCGCGATCTTGAGGTTGTTCAGCTTCAATGCCCATCCAATGCTCAGCAGGTCTTGCGGCGCACTTTCGCTTGCCGAGGTCTCATCAAAGGCTTGAGCAGTCGATTGCCAGTTATGACGTAGTGTCTGAAGCTGCAATGAGACTTCAGCTAAGCGCTGAGCTGTCGGCGGGACGGTTCCGGGATTGCGGCGAGCCTCGGCGCGAACAAAGTTCCCCGCCTTGGCAACTGCATCAGCAGCGATGCCCCACCACAACGAGGCCCAAAGAATGTGCGAGTACGGGACCATCG
This sequence comes from Burkholderiales bacterium, assembly GCA_903643055.1. Next base: position 583 of record CAHJWV010000274.1, read on the forward strand.
TCTCTGCCGAGCTGTCGGCAAACGAGCCTGGAATGATCTGTTCGATCGGCCCGGAAGATTCAAGTTTGAAGCCGGGGCTGCAGGTCCCCCTCATCCCCAGGGTGTCCCAACTGGTGGTCTGCGTCAGCTTGGCATCCTCTCGGCGCACCAGCACGAGTACTTGATCGTTGCGAGGCGCGTCGCCATCTCTTCGACAAGTCACCAAGATGGCATCGGCGTGAGCGCAATACGAGCCCGTCGTCGCATCCTTGTTGAGAAAGAACTTTCCATCACGTCGCTCAACTGCACAAACGCTAGAGCGGGTATCGCCCGACGTGCCCACCTCAGATGTCATGGATGCCAAAATGTATTGACATTCCACCAACTCCCGCAGATATCCATTGAAGAAATCGCTGTCAGCAGCATGCCTTGCGATGCATGCAACCTGGATGTAATGCATCGCCAGCACCATGCCGCTGGATCCACAAGCCTGAGACAGGGTTGAACATAATTGCGCAAGCTCACGCATGTCACAACCTCCGCCTCCGAGCTGACTTGGCACCGGAGCGGACAAAACACCCGCCTCACGCAACGCCGTCATCGTTTCGATTGGGAATCTGGATTCACTGTCGACTTGAGCTGCGCACCTAGCAGCAACATCGGTGGAAATGCGACGCGTGGCCTCAAGCAATGCAGTAAAGCTTTGGGAGGTTCGCGTGGTCGGTCCGTTCATTGGAAGTCTCCTGTGGCGTCGCATGCATACGTAAGGGGAAGCAGCCATGCCGTCAGCGGCAATACTGCATCATCCGTATCCTCGCATGTCAAACCAGCACCTTCGCCCGTTTTTCTTCCCTTATTCAAGTGATTGCAAATGACTCCTAATGCGCCTGCTACAGGCGAGGTTCCTCCTGTCGCCCAAGGGACCATGGTGCTGATGCATGGATACTCGATGACAGCATCCGACCTGTCTCCTTTCGGAGCATCGCTTGGATTGGGGATGCAGTTCGTGTTCCCTGAGAGCCAACTTACCGCGAAATCTGGAGGGAAAACCTGGTGGCCGATCGATGAAGTACGGCGCGACCAGTCCCTGGCCAACGGCCCTCGTGATTTAGCGACAGAGGCCCCGGAAGGCCTGCCGACAGCCAGAGAGGAAATCATTCATACCATTTCCCAGTATCACGCGCAGCCGCAAAGCAAACCTTTGGTCCTTGGTGGCTTCTCCCAAGGAGGCATGTTGGCATGTGACGTTGCGCTTCATTTGCCAACCGGATTTATTGACGCCTTAGTCTTGCTATCGTCCTCTCGGCTGTCGATCGAATCATGGATGCCTCGACGAGATCGACTTCGCGGGCTACCCGTGTTCATTTCGCATGGAAAGTCAGACGCTGACCTTGCGTTTGCCGCCGGAGAACAACTTAAAGTATTTCTCGATGAGGCAGGTGCTTGCGTCACTTGGCTGGCATTTGACGGCGGCCATGAGATTCCGCTGTCGGTATGGCGTGAATTGAAACGCTTTCTGAAAGCACTTATGGTGGCGCCCCCTGGAACTCATTTAGTCGGCGGCCCGCTCCATGCTGCACAACTGCCGATAACGCGTGAGTAGGGGATGGGAGGGCGGCATAAAATAAGTGACCCTTCGCATTTCGCCACTTGTTGCATGGTCAGACAGCCTTTCAGCGAATGCGACTGAATGAACTTCAACTCACACACAGCCGCGCTTTCATTGCCATCTCCCGGCAGATTACGAGTTGGCCTGGATATTGTGCAAATCAGCCGCATCACAGAATCCATTGAAAAGTTTGGGGACCGCTTCACTCAACGCCTATTCACGTCAGGGGAAATCCAATATGCCAGCGCTGAACTGGGCCTGAAGTCGGAGCGATTTGCGGCGAGGTTTGCTGCAAAAGAAGCCACCATCAAAGCTTTCTCATTGAGCCAATCCGGCATCAACTTGCGAGACATCGAAGTTTGGAAATACCAAGATGGTTCTTGTGCTCTGATGCTTCATGGCAAGGCTGCCGAAGCGGTCAAACTACTCAACGTCACTGACATCGCGCTTAGCCTGAGCCATGACGGTGACTACGCTAGCGCCGTCGTCACGGCCATCAGCAGCGTGACCACGCCCGAAACCTATTCACTTTCATTAAAACCCCATGAGCGACTCATACCAAATTGATGCCCAAATTCGCACCGTTCTCCGTGACCATGGCCGACTCAACAAAGACGTCGAGCAACTAGACGTCGAGGCTGATCTGTATCAAGCCGGTATGACTTCTCACGCCAGCGTGAATGTCATGCTTGGCCTTGAAGGTGCATTTGACGTCGAGTTTCCTGACCACATGCTGAAGCGCAATGTCTTCAATAGCATCCTGTCCATCCGTACGGCGCTCAGCGAACTAATTTCAAATTAACTGGCCATGCGGGCGGGCATCCGCAGCATTAGCTGCCACCACCGAAGGTCTTTGCAAACGGGATGGTCGATTTGCACCACACCGGCAGTTCCCTCAAATCCCACCCAACCGCCGTCAGACGCAATATGGGTGGCAGCACCTTTGCTGGGCAGTCTCGCCGACATCTTGCGCGCACGCGGCGAGTGGTCTCTAGACGACCCGCCTCGCCGTTTCGACAGCGAAGACGTGTGGTACCGGCTTAAATTCGCCGCCTCGCCCACCGAAACACCCGCCGTACCGACGATCCTCGGCTTCGATGGACTAGCGACCGTCGCACACGTCTGGCTGAATGGTCAGCTGCTGCTTTCCAGCGACAACATGTTTCTGGCGCAGGAATGCGATGTCACGGCATCACTGCTCGCTGGAAGCAACGAATTGCTAATTCGGTTCAGCGCCCTCGACCTTCAATTAGCGCAGCGGCGTCCACGGCCACGCTGGCGCGCACCGATGGTCGAAAACCAACAACTACGCTGGTTCCGCACCACGCTTTTGGGGCGCACACCTGGCTGGTCTCCACCAGCGGCGGTCGTTGGAGCATGGAAAGACATCTGGCTTGAGGAACGCCCGATTTTGGACGCGTCGTCTCTCAAGACGCGGACTTCCATTGAGAGTGGGGATGGATCGATTGAGGTCAGTTTTCAGTTGCACGGCCTTTGCAATGGGTCAACTGACTTTCAAGCCGTATACCTTGAGCTCAGGCGCAATGGGCGGATCCATCGCACCCCATTAATCCCGGAAGCTAACGGCCAATGCTCAGGCGTCATCTCAATCGAAGCCGTTGATCTTTGGTGGCCCCACACACATGGGGAGCCCGCGCTTTATGAAGCTTGCATAACGGTGCAACTTGAAACGAGCTTCGCAGAGATTCAACTTGGTCGTGTCGGCTTCAGACAAATAACGGTCAAAACTACAGATGGCGATTTCGAAATACAGGTTAACGGCGTGCCTATTTTTTGCCGTGGAGCCTGCTGGACACCGCTCGACGTTGTGAGCCTTCGGGCATCGGACGAATCCAATCGCAAGGCAATCACCCAAGCCCAAACCGCCGGGATGAATATGCTGCGCGTCACCGGTACCATGGTGTATGAAGACGATGCATTCCTTGATGCCTGCGATGAACTCGGCATGCTCGTTTGGCAAGACTTCATGTTTGCCAACCTGGATTACCCCGAATCTGATTCCGGGTTTATTCGATCTGTTGAACTTGAAGCTCTGCAGCAACTGAGCCGATGGCAAACGCATCCATGTATGGCAGTGGTCTGCGGCAACAGCGAAGTCGAACAACAAGCCGCCATGTGGGGCTCAGAGCGCTCGCTGTGGCAACCCAAACTTTTCCACGAGATGCTTCGCGATTGGTGTGCATCAGTGTTGCCAGACCTGCCCTACTGGCCGTCCAGCGCCCACGGCGGCAGCTTCCCCCATCAAAACGATGAAGGCACGACCTCTTATTACGGAGTGGGTGCGTATCTGCGGCCACTGGACGACGCACGGAAAGCCAATGTTCGATTTGCAACGGAATGCCTTGCATTTGCAAATGTTCCGTCTTCATCCGCTATCGGTCGCCTGCCTGGCAGTCACTCGACGCGCGTCCACCATCCGGGATGGAAAGCCCGATCACCTCGCGATCTCGGCGCCGGCTGGGACTTTGATGACGTCCGAGATCACTACGTTGCTACGTTGTTCAACCTGGACCCTCAAAAGCTGCGCTACGCTGATCATGACCGTTATCTCACGTTGTCACGCATCGCCACCGGTGAAGCGATGGCTGCGGCATTCGTCGATTGGCGCCGCAAAGCATCGACATGCAACGGTGCACTTGTACTGTTCCTGAAAGATCTATGGCCCGCAGCAGGTTGGGGCTTGATCGATGACAGCGGCACACCAAAAGCCTGCTATCACTACCTGAAACGCGTTCTTCAACCATTGAACGTGAGCATTACAGACGAAGGCGGCAATGGTTTGTCTCTTCACTTGATCAATGAGACCGCGTTTTTTGAAAACGCTGAGCTGGAGCTATCTATCTGGCGTGACGGGAGCATCGAAGTCAGCCGAACTCGACATGCCCTCGAACTACCGCCTCGCTCAGCAAAGACACTGAATGCCGCCCAATTGCTAAATCACTTCAGCGATCTTTCCTATGCGTATCGCTTCGGTCCGTTGCAGCACACAGCCATCGTTGCCACACTGCTGAGTAACAAAGGTGGCCAACTCGCGCAGGCATTCCATTTCCCTGGCGGGCTGACGGACCTGAGACAGGCCGATGAGATCGGAAGAGCGTCGTGTAGGGAAAGAG
>CAHJWV010000275.1 GCA_903643055.1 Burkholderiales bacterium
TGCCGACATCCTGCTGCAGGCGCGCGAAGCCTTCCGCAAGAAAGACAGCGCACGCCTGGGCGCGCTGCGCGACACCGCCATCAACGCACAGCAGCCGCTGGCGATGTGGGTTCACTACTGGGACCTGAACACCCGGCTCGGCACCGCGCAGGCCGATGAGGTCGACGCTTTCTACAAGCGCTGGAGCGGCAGTTATGTCGAAGACCGGCTGCGCAACGACTGGCTGCTCGAGCTCGGCCGCCGCCGCGACTGGCCGACGCTTGCCGCCGACTACCCGCGCTTTCGCATGAACGACGACCGCGAAGTCAGCTGCTATGCGGCGCTCGCCGATCAGCAGATGGGCCGCGACAGCAAGGAGCTGCGCAGCACCGCCCGCGCCGCCTGGTTCGCGCAGCGCGATGCCGACGACGGCTGCTTGCAGCTCGGCGTGGCGCTGTATGACGCGAAGATCCTGAACGAGAACGACATCTGGCGCCGGGCGCGCCTGGCCATCGACGCCAACAAGCCGCGGGCCGCGCGGCAAGCCGCGCTGCTGGTCAGCATCAAGGCGGCCAGCGACGTCAACGACCTGGTCGACAAGCCGATTCAGTTTCTGGCCGGCAACCCGCCACGCACCCGCACCGACCGCGAACTGCTGACCCTGGCGCTGATGCGGCTGGCACAGGTCGATGCCAACATGGCCGCCACCGCGCTGACCGTGCGCTGGGAAGCGGCGCTGCCGCCCGATCTGGCCGCCTGGGCCTGGTCGGCCACCGCCAAGCAGGCCGCGATCAAGCTGCTGCCGGAGGCGGCGGAATACTTTCAGCATGCCGAGCTGCTGATCACCAAGGCCACGCTGGAGATGGATTGGGCCGACGACACGCTCGGCTGGAAAGCCCGCGCGGCCTTGCGCGCCAACGACGGCAAGCCGCGCTGGCAACAGGTGGTGCAGGCGATCAACGCGATGGGCCCGCAAGAGCAGCGCGAGCCGACCTGGGTGTACTGGAAGGCGCGGGCGCTGCAGGCGCTGTCTCGCGATTCGGCGCAGCCGGAATCGCTGGCCACGCAGTCCAACGAGATGTTGCGCAGCATTGCCGGGCAGCTGAGCTTCTACGGCATGCTGGCCAGCGAAGAACTGGGGTTGCCGATCTTGCTGCCGCCCACGCCCGCGCCGCTCAGCGATGAAGAGCGCCTGGCTGCCGCACGCGACCCCGGGCTCGTGCGCTCGCTGCAGCTGATTGATCTGGGCCTGCGCAGCGAAGGCGTGCGCGAATGGAATTTCTCGCTGCGCGGCATGGACGACCGCGCCTTGCAAGCTGCCGCCCAGTTGGCCTGCGACCGCGAGCTCTGGGACCGCTGCATCAACACCAGCGACCGCACGCGCAACGAGATCAACCTCGCGCAGCGCTTCCCGACGCCGTTCCGCAGGGAGATGCAGGCCCGCGCCCGCGAAACCGGCATCGACGCCGCGTATGTGTACGGGTTGATCCGCCAGGAGTCGCGCTTCGTGATGGACGCGCGCTCGAGCGTGGGTGCGAGCGGCCTGATGCAGCTGATGCCCGCCACCGCGCGCTGGACGGCGAAGAAGATCGGCCTGCGTTATTCCCCCGAGATGATCACCGACCGCGACGTCAACCTGAAGATCGGCACGCAGTACCTGCGCCTGATCCTCGAAGACTTCGAAGGCTCGCAGACGCTGTCTGCCGCGGCCTACAACGCCGGCCCGAACCGGCCGCGCCGCTGGCGCGACGGCCCGGTGCTCGAACCAGCGATCTGGGCCGAGAACATTCCGTTTTCCGAGACACGTGACTATGTCAAGAAGGTGCTCGCCAACGCCACCTTCTACAGCGCGCTGATGGCCAATCCAAAAGCCACCAAGGCGCCCTCGCTGAAGGCGCGGCTGGGCCGCTCGATCGGCCCGCGCGTCGGCCCGGCGCCGGCCATCGACAAGGAGCTGCCCTGAGGCTTGAGCGCAGCTCCGCGGCAACACCGTGGGCTGCGCTTGCCGGCAGGCCGGGCCGCTCGATGCAACGCGCACAAGGCATGCGCCGTTCGCATCAATGCGCTGCGCAAGTTGCATCGCAATGACTGCGGCCCGCCTTTAGCATCGACAGCCCCTCATTGAAAGCCTCCCATGCAGCTCTACATCGGCAACAAGAACTATTCGTCCTGGTCCATGCGCCCCTGGGTGCTGTTGACGCAAGCCGGCATCCCGTTCGACGAAGTCCCGCTGCGCTTCGATTCGTTCGAAGCCGATTCGCAGTTCAAGGCCACCCTCGCGCGCGTCAGCCCGACCGGCCGCGTGCCGCTGTTGGTCGACGAGGGCTTCGCGGTCTGGGACACGCTGGCCATCGTCGAATACCTGGCCGAGAAGTTTCCCGAGAAGTCACTGTGGCCGGCAGACCGCCTGGCGCGGGCCCGTGCGCGCAGCGTGGTCGCCGAGATGCACTCCGGCTTCACGGCGCTGCGCAGCCATTGCGGCATGAACATCGAAGCCTCGCTGCCTGAGGCCGGCCAGAAGATATTGCGCGAGCATCCAGGTGTTCAGGCCGATCTCGACCGCCTTGTGCAGATGTGGAGCGAACTGCTCGCCACGCATGGCGGGCCGATGCTGTTCGGCGCGTTCAGCATTGCCGATGCGTTCTTCGCGCCGGTGGTCTCGCGCCTGATCACTTATGCGCTGCCGGTGCCGCCGCAGATCACCGCTTACATCGAGCGCGTGCAAGCCCTGCCGGGCGTTGCCGCGTGGACGCAGGCCGCCCTGGCCGAGCACGACTTCCGTCCCTTCGAAGAGAGCTACCGCACGCAACGCTGAAACCGCGCGCCTACACTGCCGGCCATGAAAACATGGATCGTCGGTGGCGCGGTGCGCGATGCCTTGCTGGGCCTGCCGGTCAACGACCGCGACTGGGTCGTGGTCGGCGCATCGCCACAGCAAATGGCCGAGGCCGGCTACCTGCCGGTGGGCAAGGATTTCCCGGTTTTCCTGCATCCGCAGACGAAAGAGGAATACGCGCTCGCGCGCACCGAACGCAAGACGGCGCCAGGCTACAAAGGCTTTGCGTTCCATGCCGATGCCGGCGTGACGCTCGAAGAAGACCTGCAGCGCCGCGACCTGACGATCAACGCGATGGCGCGTGCCGAAGACGGCAGTCTGGTCGACCCTTACGGCGGCCAGCGCGATCTGCGCGACAAGCTGTTGCGCCACGTGTCACCGGCCTTCGCCGAAGACCCGGTGCGCATCCTGCGGCTTGCGCGCTTCGCCGCGCGCTTCCATGAATTCAGCGTGGCCGATGAAACCGCCGCGCTGATGCAGCAGATGGTGGCAGCTGGCGAGGTCGATGCGCTGGTGTCCGAGCGGGTGTGGCAGGAGCTGTCACGCGGTTTGATGGAGCGCCACCCGTCGCGCATGTTCGAGGTGCTGCGCCGTTGCGGCGCGCTGGCGCGGCTGCTGCCGGAGGTCGATCGCCTTTGGGGCGTGCCGCAGCCGCCCGCCCATCATCCGGAAATCGACACTGGCCTGCATTTGATGCTGGTGCTCGACATGGCCGCTCAGCTGAGCGCACCCTTGAGCGTGCGCTTTGCCTGCCTCGGCCACGACCTGGGCAAAGGCACGACACCCGAAGCCGAATGGCCGCGCCACATCGCCCATGAAGCCCGCAGCGTGGCGCTGGTGCAGGCGGTGTGCGAACGACTGCGCGTGCCCACCGATTGCCGCGAGCTGGCCGAAGCGGTGGCACGCGAGCATGGCAATGTGCACCGCAGCAGCGAGCTCGATGCATCGGCCGTGATGCGCCTGCTGGAGCGCTGCGACGCCTGGCGCCGGCCGCAACGCTTCAGCGAGCTGCTGCTGGCCTGCGAATGCGATGCCCGAGGCCGTACCGGGTTCGAGGCAAGGTCTTACCTGCAACGTGAGCGGCTTCAACGCGCGCTCGATGCCGCGCTGGCGGTAAACACGGCCGAAGTGTCGGCCGAGGCGCTGGCCAAGGGATGGGAAGGCACCGCCATCGGCAGCGCCATCCGCCAGGCCCGGCATGCAGCCGTGGCCGTGAGCCTGGAAGGCGCGAGCGCCGCCTGATTTCACGCGGCTCATAACGCCACACCATGGTGCAGTGTTCGCGGCCCTTCAGATCAAAACGAGATTCCAAAACTCCGGTTTCGCAAGGACCGTCACGGCTTCGTGGCAACCGGAACTCGATCGCTGACCCACCTGACACTGACCGCGCTGACATGCCATTGCCCTTGGACATGACATGAAACATGACATCAAGCCAGACAAGAAAGTCTGGGGCTCAAAGCCACATCGGAAGCGGCCTTGCCTCTCACAGCTCATTTCGTGGCGCTGCCATGGTTCAGGCGACTTGGCGCTGTCCTCTGTGCTGAGGATGCCGGGCTCGCGGTCGGGACGTATCGTTCCTGGCTGCATCGACGTGCGAGCGCAACGGCAGCGTTAACGCGCTGATCGCCAAACCCATGGCATGTGCATCGCTCGTTATGATGACCGCCCAGCGTGCGGGTGCCGACCATGGCTTGGCCGTGCCCATGGGCCTTGTTTGGCAGCCCGCTTCGCATTTCATCGAAAGGTTGATCTGATGAAAACTCGCCTCATTGCGCTGTCGATCTTGGGCGGCGGCTTGTTGCTGCTTGCGTTGTATGGCAGCTGGCTGCAAGGTGACGATGGAGAAGACCGGCCCGCGTTGAGCTATGGCCTGTCCATCAGGGCCTCGCTGAAGGTGTGGCCGCCTTCGCTATCGATCCGGCTGACTTCGGGCTTGAAGAGTTTCTAGTCTCGGCTGGGGCAGCGCAGGCTTCAACGCGCACTGAGGCTGTCGACTGTCTGGCCTGCCGCATCGGCAGCTTTCAGATCGGCACCTTGCGCAGCCAGCCGTTGCAGCACGTCGATCCGGCCGAACAGCGCCGCATACATCGCTGGCGTCTGCCCCGCCGCATTGCGATGGTTCGGGTTGCACGAGGCACCCAACAGCAAGCGCGCGATGCTGGCTTCTCCCTTGAAGATGGCCCCCATCAGCGCCGTGTTGCCACGTGAGTCTTCTGCACAAGGGTCGGCCCCGGCCTGCATCAGCCGGCGAACATAAGCTTCATGGCCGTGATACGCCGCAAGAATCAGCGCGGTGTAGCCCTTCGCATCACGGGTGTTGAGGTCATAGCCGGACGCGATGAACTCCGCCAGCATTGGCTCGCTGCCCGCTCGCGCGGCATCGAAGAAATAGGTTTTCAATTGCTGCTTCAAAGCCACCGCATCGGCGAGCACTGCCTGGCCCGGCAAGGGACTTGAAGCGGCGGTCACAGGCGGTGGGATCGCAGGGGCGGCAACGGCATCAGCCGCCACCGCACCCACCTGCCACGCGCCAAGGAGCAGTACGGCCAACGCCGCCGTCAGCCATCGCAGGTTGACGTAAGGTTTCATTCGCACGGCTCCGTTCAGCAGGGCCGGTGGCTTATTCCGACAAGCCCGCAGCCAGCTGCTGCACGCGGGCCACGTCGGCCTTCAAGGCCTTCGAGATCTCGGTGCCGTAGTTGCTGTCGGCCTTGTAGAAGTGCGACAACATCGTGTACTTCACGGTGTCGTTCTTCACCTGGCCCAGGTCGCCCGCGAGGTTGGCGATCAGGTGCGCCTGATCCGTCTTCGACAGCGAGCGGTAGAACTCGCCAGCCTGGCGGAAGTTCAGCGTCTTCGCGATGCGGGCCTGCTGCGTGCTGCCGGCAAGCGGCAGGCTGCTGTACTTGTACGCAGCATCCTGCGGGAGCGGCGCAGCGGTCGAGGGTTCGAAGTTGACCTTGCCGGTGCGGGCGCCGTCGTTGGATTCACCGTCTTGGTTGTTGTTGACGACCGCCGTCTTCGGCGCGTTGATCGGCAACTGGAGCACGTTGGTGCCGACCCGGTAGAGCTGCGTGTCGTTGTAGCTGAACACGCGGCCTTGCAGCAGGCGGTCTTCCGACGGCTCGATGCCCGGCACGAGGTTGCCTGGCGCGAAAGCTGCCTGCTCGGTTTCCTGGAACACGTTGGCCGGATTGCGGTTCAAGGTCAGCGTGCCGACCTTCACTTCCTTGATGCCGGGCCAGATCTTGGTGGCGTCAAGTGCGTTGAAGTCGAAGCTGTTGAGCTGGTCGGCCTTCAGCAATTGCACGTACAAGTCCCACTTGGGGAAATCACCGGAGGCGATCGCGTTGATCAGGTCTTCGGTCAGGTGGTTGAAGTTCTTGCCTTGCAGCGCAGAAGCTTCCGGGCCGCTCAGGTTCTTCTCGCCCTGCAGCGTCTTCCAGTGGAACTTGACGTAGGTGATCTGGCCTTGCGCGTCAATGAGCTTGTACGCGTGAACGCCGTTGCCATCCATCTGGCGGTAGCTCGCGGGCGTGCCCAGGTCGGTGTACAGCCGCGTGATCATGTGCGTCGACTCGGGCTGGTTCGAGAAGAAGTCGAAGTAGCGGCCCGGATCCTGGATGTTGGTGTCCGGGCTCGGCTTCAGGCTGTGGACCATGTCCGGGAACTTGATCGCATCGCGGATGAAGAAGATCGGCAGGTTGTTGCCCACCAGATCCCAATTGCCTTGGGTGGTGTAGAACTTGGTTGCGAAGCCGCGCGGGTCGCGCAGCGTTTCCGGCGAGTGGTTGCCGTGGATCACCGACGAGAAGCGTACGAACACCGGCGTTGTGCTGTTGGCAGAGAAAACCTTGGCGCGCGTGAAGCTTGCCAGGGCGCCGTTGGAGACGAATTCACCGTGCGCCCCGGTGCCGCGCGCATGGACCACACGCTCAGGAATGCGCTCGCGGTCAAAGCGCTGCAGCTTTTGGATCAACTGCACGTCTTGCAGCAACACCGGGCCGTTCGGGCCGGCGGTCTGCGAGTTCTGGTTGTCGCCGACCGGCGCGCCGTTGTCGCGGGTCAGGGATTGGGCTTGCACGGTTCCGGTGGCCACAGCAACCATCAGCAGCGCCAGCGTCTTGCGTTTCATCTCAAATTGGCTCGTCATTGTTTATTCCTAGTGATGTTGATTTTTCTGCGCTCAGCGCAGGAACTTCGCGCTGCCGCCGCTCGGAATGCCAGTCAAAGCGCATGGAGTCGCATCCAGCTTACATTTCCGATCAGGCAAACCAAGTATGCGCCGGCTTTCAGTTGACCCTATGCAAGGCGAAAAGAGTTGCTTCTGCTAAGCATCAAGTAGGGATCGATCGCTGCATCGGCGAAGAGTCATTTTCACTTCGGAATTCCATGAAGGCCTGATCGCCCTGCCTGATGCGATGACAAACCTTATCGTCTTGCGATGGGCAACCGTGCAGGGATCACAACTCCAACAGGGCCTATGCGGGCGCCTAACGCGGCACATCCCAAAGGATCGGTGGCGACCGTCACGCTTACATTGAAACCAGTCGTAATGACTCCGGCAGGCCATCAAGTGGATGGAATTTCGCATTCAGGCGCTACCGGCTCGTGCCGATTTCCGGCCAAGCGCCTCCGGTCTCAAATTTGCGCGTTTGGGGGCGCACCTCGGCTTCTTGCGCAGACCCAGTTCCTTGTCCCTGTGGCTAGATCGTTCTTGGGCAGTGCCCGAGACCTCGTCGCCAAGTTTGGAACAGAGATCGCTGGGCACGTCCGCAAGTCAATGCACAACGAAGCAGAGACATCCATGCAATTCCGACTCACCCCCCATGCGGCGAAGTGGCTTCTCGTCACGACCGGCCTTGCGATGGTCACCCACCTGAGCCATGCCGCTGAGCCGACCAAGATCCTGTTCATCGGCAACAGTTTCACCCATGCCAACTTTCTACCGGCATTGCGCTACAACGCCGCCAACGTGCACGACCTGAACAACACCGGCTACGGCGGCGTTCCGGGCATTTTCAAAAAGCTCACCGACGAAGCCGGCCTCAACTACGACGTGAGCATTGAAGCGGTTGGAGGGCAATCGCTGCAGTACCACTACAAGAACAAGCTGGCCGTCATCGGCAGCAGAAAGTTCGACGTTGTCGTGATGCAGGACTACAGCACGCTGGACAACGCCGCGCCCGGCAACCCGGCCAACGTGAACACCTATTCCAAGCTGCTTGAGCAATACATCCATGGCCCGGGCAGCAACAAAAACGCCAACGCGGCGACGAAGGTTTATCTTACGCAAACCTGGGCCCGCGCCGATCAGGTCTACAACACCCCCGGGGGCTTTTGGAATGGCAGCTCCGTCGAAAAGATGACGGGCGATCTGCACGCGGCTTACTACGACGCCGCCGCGCGTGATGCAAAGATCGTTGGCGTCAACCCGGCGGGCGATGCCTTTTTGCGAGTCATCACAGGCGGCCTGGCCGACCGCAACCCGTACGACGGCATTGATGCCGGCAAATTCACCCTGTGGGGCTCTGACCAATATCACCCCAGTGCCTGGGGTAGTTATCTGGTCGCATTGACGGTATTCGGCAAGGTCACCGGCCGCGATCCGCGCACCATCGGGGCCGATCAAGCCGCCAGCGGGCTGGGAATTTCTGCAACGCAAGCCACGGCACTGCAACGAATCGCCTACGACGCATTGCAATTCGACGCGCCTAACGCCGAAGCATTGGTCAGCGGGCCTTCCGGGCGCTGCCTGGACGCATCCAAGACCACCGACGGCGCCAAACTCGTGATCTACGACTGCGCCGGCAACAGCAACCAGAAATGGACCCCCCGGCCGAACGGCACCATCGAAGCCCACGGCAAATGCCTGGACCTGATGGGCCCGACCACCGGTTCCGTCGTCGGCCTGTGGGGATGCAGCGGCGGCACGAACCAACAATGGCGCTTCAACAACGACGGCTCAATCTCCAACGTGAAGACGGGCTTTTGCCTCGACGTGAACGGTGGGCGCGTCGATAACGATACGCCAGTGAACGTGTGGCGCTGTACGGGTGCTGCGCATCAGAAGTGGACTGATCGCTGAGCATCAGCGCAGGTCAGTCACGCCTTCGGACATCGACATCAGCCAAATGCCAAAGTCAGCTTTAACCCAGACGAGCGGGCCAGCAGGCCTTCTCGTCAACATCGCTGAACAACGCAGCAAGGTGACGTCCATGGCGATGTCGATACGAGTTGCGACCGGTCAGCTCCGTCACATCCACGCGAAACGCAGTGGGATCAAGGCATGGCGGAGATCAGGGCAATGACAACCCAGCGGCGTAGACCTCACGCGATTTCTGTATCTCCGCACGCTTTCTGGCCTGACGGCCCTGAATACGCCATCAGCAATCCATCGAATTACCACTGGCCATCATGAAACCCGTGAACAACCAGCTTCATCCGCGGAAGAAGCCTTCGCAATTGCGATCTGCACAAACCGTTCAGAAGATTTTGGACTGCGCCGCTCACATTCTTGAGACTGAAGGGCTGGAGGCTTACAGCACAAAGGGAATCACCGCCCGGTCTGAGGTCAGCATCGGATCGCTCTATCAATACTTCGCCTGCCGAGACGCCATCACGATCTCACTGATTGAACGCCGAGCCGCGGCACTGGCCGAAGAGAGCCGGCTCGCCCTCACGAACATGGACTTTCAACAGGCCCTGGCCAGGCTGATCGACGTTGCGGTGCACCATCAACTACACCGCCCTCGATTGGCCCATCGGCTCGATCTCGAAAGAGCGCGGCTGGCTCCCACGATGCCCACGCTATTGGAAAACAGTCGCCTGTTGCAGGAGGCGTTGAGTTCGTTTTTGATCAAACATTTCGGTCGACGATCGAGCGCGCCACGATGGTGGCCACCGACATGCTGGACGTGATTCGCGCATTGACGCTGGCCGCTGGTCGCCGCAAAGAAGTCGATGCAATCAAGCTTTCGCGCACCATTCAAGCCACCCTGGTGGGCTACATGGGTTCGCTCACTCAGGCGGCGGGTCCATGCCACCGAGACGATAGCAAGCCCAATCCAGCGGCGTACGCGACCTCCAACTGATTGAAGCTCTGCATGCGAGCCGGCGTACCCATGAGGCCGTGCAATTCGACCCAACTGCGCGTTGACGAGCGTGGCCGCCTGACATCACGAATCAGATAAGCCTTCGTCACCGCTCAGCAAAAGCCGCTGTACATGAGCGTCATGCTACGGTCCGTGTCCTCCATCACAGCCGAGGCACATGGGCATGCAGATCACGCGCAAGACAGAGACCCTCACCGCGAAATTTTTTATCGCTTCAGGTCTGCTCGGCTATCTGGCCACGGCGTCGGTGCACGCCACCGAGCGCTTGACGCCTGCGCAGCAGCAGGCCTTCGACGCCGTCGATCCCTTCATCGGCAGTGGCGGCGAAGGGCATACCTTTCCTGGCGCCACCGTACCCTTCGGCATGGTGCAGCTCTCACCCGACACGCAGATCAAGCCGCGCAAAGAGGCTTATGGCTGGGCGGCCGGCTACCGCTACAGCGACAGCACCATCGTCGGCTTTTCGCACACGCACTTCTCCGGCACCGGCCATTCGGACCTGGGCGACTTTCTCGTGATGCCGTCGACTGGCGAGTTGAAGCTCGAGCGTGGCGCGGTTGACCAACCCGGCAGCGGCTACACCTCGCGCTTTCGCCACGAGACCGAAACCGCGCAGCCCGGCTATTACGCCGTCACGCTGGACGACGCTAAGGTACGCGCCGAGCTGACCACGACCGCGCGAGTCGGCCTGCACCGCTACAGCTTCCCGAAGGGCGTTCCGGCGCATGTGGTGCTGGACTTGCGCACCAGCCTGTACGACTACCCCGGCAAGGTGCTGTGGTCGCGCATGCGTGCAAGACCGGATGGCACGATCACCGGCTTTCGCGAAACCCGTGGCTGGGCGCCAGGCCGCCAGCTGTATTTCGCGATGCGTTTCTCGCAAGCCATCACCGGTCACACGTTCAACGACACCGAGCAGAACGTGGCCTACAAAGGCTTCGCGAAGCCAGCCGACAAAGTGCCGTCGCAACGCGCGCAGATCGAAGGTCGACAGTTGGTCGCAAGCTTCGACTTCGGTAATGAAGGTGGCCCGCTGCTCGTGAAGATGGCGATCTCACCAGTGAGCGAAGACAGCGCCGTCGCCAACCTCGAGGCCGAAGTGCCGGCCTGGGACTTCGACGGCGCGCGCGAAGCCGCGAAGCGTCAATGGGGCCAAGCCCTGGCCTCAGTCGAAGCGCAAGGTAGCCAGACCCAACGCACGCAGTTCTACACCGCGCTGTATCACACACTGCTCGGGCCAACGCTGTTCATGGACGTCGACGGTCGCTACCGCGGGCCGGACAACGCCGTCCATCAGACCCAAGGCTGGACGAACTACTCTACCTTCTCGCTTTGGGACACCTACCGCGCGCTGCACCCGCTGCTGACGCTGGTGCAACCGCCGCAGCACACCAACGACATCGTCCAATCTCTGCTGGCCGCGCGCCGCGCAAGCCCCTACGGCATCCTGCCGATTTGGTCGTTCAATGGCCTGGAGACCTGGTGCATGATCGGCTACCACGCCGTGCCTGTGATCGCCGACGCCTACATGAAAGGCATCCGTGGCTACGACACGAAGGAAGCGCTGGACGCGATGGTCGCCAGCGCCAATTACGGCCCCTATGGCGGTATCGCTCCCTATCGTGAGCTGGGCTACGTGCCGATCGACGAAGAAAGCGAAGCGGCATCGAAGACCTTGGAATACGCCTACGACGACTGGACCATCGCGCAGGTCGCAAAGGACCAGGGTCGCGCCGACATCGCCACCGAGTTCGACAAACGCGCCAGCCATTGGAAGAACGCCTTCGATCCGTCCACCGGCTTCATG
>CAHJWV010000276.1 GCA_903643055.1 Burkholderiales bacterium
GGGCCCGCCTGGCGTGCCCTCGAAGTCGCAGGAAGGCGCATCGGTCAAGATCTCCAGCCTGCTGAACCCGGAGGTTCGGTGGAGCGAGATGTACCTGAGTTCGAACATGGCCAAGGTTGCGGTGCCTGCGGCGCCCGTTCCACCCGCCCGGGCTCAGCATGTGGTGCTGGCCAAAGACGAGATCGAGGTCTGCGGCGTCGGTGGGATGAAGGTCAACGCGAAGGGCGAATTGCTGCATCCGGAGTTGATGGACAACTCGATCAAGAACGCGCGTGAACGCTTGGTGGCGACGCTGATCAACAGCCCCAATGAAGTCACGCGTGCTGCGGGCCTGGCCTTTAAGAGCTACCAAGCGCAGGTGGTGCCAGTCACGGCGTCTTGCCAAGGTGCCGATTGCCCGCCGAAGGCGACTGCAGGCACGTCGGCGCCCAAGCAGGGCGTCCCAGCCGTGGTGGTGAAGCCGCTCAATGCTGCGCGTGAAGAACTGGCTCGGCTTGCCGCTGCAAGCGCCTCGCCTCAGGTCTATGCGATGGCGCTTCGCGCCTGCAATTCACAGCCCGATGAAGGCAGTTGCGCGATGCTGTCGCCTGATCAATGGGCCCGTCTGGACCCGAGCAATGCCGTGTCGTGGATGCGGGTGGCTGAAGCGGCCAAGAAGCGTGGTGATGCGGCGGCTCTCGATGAAGCGCATTTCCGCATGGCCCATGCCAGCAAAGTCGAATCACATTGGGGGCAATTGACGGGCGTTGCGCAGGCGAATCTGCCAGCAGAAATGCCTTCGGCCATCAAGGCCGATGTGCTGATCGACATCATGGGCATTGATTCGGCGATGGCGCTGCCGAGCTATTCGGTCGCATCCCAATACTGCTCAGCCACCAATGTGCGCGATGCCAACCGGCAGCAGGTTTGCGCAATGCTGGCCGAGATGCTGACGACCAAAGGTTCGAACTTGATCGATCTGTCTGCCGGCACGCGCATCGGCGAACGTGCGGGGTGGTCGGCTGAGCGCGTGGCGGTGTTGAGTGAAGAGCGCGACGCCTTGATGCAAATCGGCAATCGATCGCTGCCGAAGACGCGCAACATTTGGAGCTGTGAGGCCGTCCAGCAAGTGACGCAGCATGTGGCCGACCTGGGCCGCTATGGTGAACTGGGTAGCTTGCGGCAGTCGCTAAAGCAAAGCGGCATGCCCGTGGCTTCGCTGGCACGCAGATACCGTGAAACTTATGCGCAAGCAGCGGCCATGGCTGCTTCTGCCGCCAGCGCAGCGGCGGCCAACTTGGCATCGCCTCCAGCGCTCGCGTCGATTCAGTGACAGCGCCTCTTTTGTGAGCGATGCGAGGCGCCTGAGATGCCTGTATCGCTCAAGGCGCGTCGCCGCAAGTTCTCCTGAAGTGTATTGGGCTTTGAGGGGTTGATCGGCTCATCGGCCATCCATCGTCGACTGTCCCAGCACCATGTTCAGCCGATGATTACAGCCGCCTCAGTGCGGCGCTTTTTTCAATGCCTCGACCAAGGCCTGCGCCTGCGAGCCAAAGGCATAGGCATCCATGCCCAGGCTGCCAAAGGTGACATCCGCGTGAATGCGTTGCGGCGCGGCCTCTCGCCCACCCGCGCCTGCAGCCACGAACCAGGGCAGCAAGTGCTCGTCGGTTGGATGCATGTCGCGCGCATAGGGGGCTGTGCTGCGATAGGCAAACAGGCCGTCCCAATCGAGCTGCGCGCTGTGTTCCTGCATCCACTGGCGGAAGGTTGCGCTTTCGATGATTTCTTCCGTTGACGTGTTCTGCCTGCCACCGCCGGACAGGCGTCGCAGGTTGTGCGTGATGCTGCCGCTGCCGACGATCAGCACGCCTTGTTCGGACAAAGACGACAACACCTGGCCGAGTGCAAATTGCTGCTCAGGCGGTAGGTTAGGCACCCAGGCCAGCGGCAGCACCGGAATGTCGGCCTGCGGGTACATAAAACGCAGCATGCTCCAGATGCCATGGTCGAGCCCGCCTTCATTGATGCTGTGCACCGGCAAGCCCGCCTCGGCGAGCAAAGCATGCACTTGTTTGGCAAGCGGGACATCGCCGGGCGGGTTGTACTGCAGCTGGTAAAGCGCATCGGGAAAACCGCCGAAGTCATAGACCGCGTGATGCTGCGCTCCGGCCAGCAACACGGGTTGCCGCGCGGTGCTGTGGGCCGAGATCATCAGGATCGATGCTGGCCGGCCGAAGGCGGCGTCGATCGTGGTGCCAAGTTGCTGCAGGAACGGGCCGGTGCGGCCGGGTTCCAACGCCAGCATCGGCGAGCCGTGGGAGAGATAAAGACTGGGCAGTGCGTTCTTCATGCAGCCATTGAAGCATCGTCGGGACGGCACAGCATTCGGCGGATTTGCATGCAGTGTTCTGCGAAACCATGGGCATGAGCATGAAGATCGGCATGGTTGACGACGCGCCAGTGGCCGCGTCGGCTCCACGTCGAGAGGGGCGGCCATGGGCATGAGCGTGGCTCGCCTGCGCGCATCGGGTAAGGTCCGCGCAACGATGGAGATCCCGATGCAAGCTCAGTTCAAAGTGTCTTTGTGGCAACTCGCAGCGCGCCAGATGGCGCGTGACTTTCGTGCTGGCGAATTGCGGCTGCTGCTGGTCGCGGTGATGCTGGCCGTGGCGGCGTTAAGCGCCGTCGGCTTTTTCGCCGATCGTTTGAATGGCAGCTTGTCGCGGGATGCACGCCAACTCTTGGGCGGTGATGCGGTCGTGGCCAGCGATCAACCGTTGCCGCCGGTATTTGCCGACAAGGCACGGGCGTTGGGCCTGAAGGCGGCCAGCACCTCGGGCTTTCCGAGCATGGGCCGCGCGAGCGATCAGCGTGGTGGCGCGTCGAAGTTGGTGGCCGTCAAGAGCGTGACCGAGGCTTATCCGTTGCGCGGTGAATTGACGCTCAGCACGACGGTTGGTGCGCCAGGCAGCGCGGCCCAACAAGCGCCTGCGCACGGTACGGTGTGGGTCGACCCCGGCTTGCTCGATGCGTTGCAACTGAGCCTGGGTGACGATCTGTTGCTGGGTGATTCGAGTCTGCATATCGCGGGGGTGATCGTCACTGAACCCGACCGGGGCGCCGGCTTCATGAGCTTTGCGCCGCGCGTGATGATCAATCAGGCCGACTTGGCCGCGACGGCGCTGATCCAGCCGGCCAGTCGTGTGAACTACCGCTTTGCGGTCGCCGCACCCGGTGGGTCGGATGCTCAGGTGCGAGAGTTTGTGAAGTGGTCCGAGTCCGAAATCAAGAGTCGCTCATTGCGCGGCGTGAGCGTGGAGTCGCTCGAATCGGGGCGGCCAGAAATGCGGCAAACGCTTGATCGGGCCGGGAAGTTTCTGAACCTGGTGGCCTTGCTGGCTGCATTGCTGGCCGCGGTCGCGGTGGGCATTGCCGCGCGCGACTTCGCGGCCCGGCATCTTGATGACTGCGCAATGCTGCGCGTGCTCGGCCAGCCGCAACGCACGATCGCGTTGCAATACCTGATCGAGTTCGGCTGCGTGGGTTTGATGGCCAGCTTCGCCGGCGTGGTGCTGGGCTTCGGCGTTCACTATGTGTTTGTGTGGTTGCTGGCGGGGCTGGTCAACGGCACGCTGCCTCCCGCGAGCCTCTGGCCGGCCTTGTTCGGCATGGGCGTGGGCCTGACCTTGCTGCTGGGCTTTGGCCTGCCGCCGGTGCTGCAGTTGGCGCGCGTGCCACCGCTGCGAGTAATTCGCCGCGATGTGGGCGCGTTGAAGCCGGCATCGCTGGCGGTGCTGGCTGCGGGAGGCATCGGCTTCGCGGCCCTGCTGCTGGCGGTGTCGTCGGACCTGACGCTCGGGCTGATCGCCGTCGGCGGCTTTGCTGCGGCAGTGTTGGTGTTTGCGGTGCTGTCGTGGCTGGCGGTGCAGGCGCTGCGGCGGGCCGTGCCCGAGTCTCGTGCGCCTCGCTGGCTGGTGCTGGCAACGCGGCAGATCGCCGCTCGGCCGGCATTTGCGGTGTTGCAGGTGTCGGCGCTGAGCGTCGGGCTGCTTGCGCTGTGCCTGTTGGTTTTGCTGCGAACCGATCTGATCTCCAGCTGGCGACAGGCCACGCCGCCGGACGCGCCGAACCGCTTCGTCATCAACGTGCAGCCGGATCAGGGCGATGCATTTCGCGAGCGCCTGCGCAGCGAAGGCGTC
>CAHJWV010000277.1 GCA_903643055.1 Burkholderiales bacterium
TCGATGGTCCACAGCCTGCTGCGTCTGTCGTACTTCTACAAGCATGAGAGCTGCGGCCAGTGCACGCCCTGTCGCGAAGGCACCGGCTGGTTGTACCGCATGGTCGATCGCATCGCCCACGGACACGGCCGCATCGAAGACATCGACCTGCTGAACTCGGTGGCCGACAACATCCAGGGCCGCACGATCTGCGCGTTGGGCGATGCCGCGGCGATGCCGGTGCGCGCGATGATCAAGCACTTCCGCGATGAGTTCGTGCACCTCATCGAGCACAAGACACCCGTGGTTCCGGCGACCGTCTGACCGGAACCCCAAGGCAAAACGACATGATCGAAATCGAACTCGACGGCCAGAAGGTGGCGGTGCAGGAGGGCAGCATGGTGATGCATGCCGCTGACAAGGCCGGCACCTACATCCCGCATTTCTGCTATCACAAGAAGTTGTCCATCGCGGCCAACTGCCGCATGTGCCTGGTCGATGTGGAGAAGGCGCCGAAGCCGATGCCAGCCTGCGCCACGCCGGTCACGCAAGGCATGATTGTTCGCACCAAGAGCGACAAGGCCTTGAAGGCGCAGCAGGGCGTGATGGAGTTCCTGCTGATCAATCACCCGCTGGATTGCCCGATCTGCGACCAGGGCGGCGAATGCCAGCTGCAAGATCTGGCGGTGGGCTATGGCGGGTCGTCCTCGCGCTATCAGGAAGAAAAGCGCGTGGTGTTCCACAAGGACGTCGGTCCGCTGATCTCGATGGAAGAGATGAGCCGCTGCATCCATTGCACCCGCTGCGTGCGTTTCGGCCAGGAAGTGGCCGGCGTGATGGAGCTGGGCATGATCCACCGCGGCGAGCACTCGGAGATCACGACCGTCGTCGGCGACACCGTCGACTCCGAGCTGTCGGGCAACATGATCGACATCTGCCCGGTCGGCGCGCTGACCAGCAAGCCGTTCCGCTACAGCGCCCGCACCTGGGAGCTGTCGCGCCGCAAGAGCGTCAGCCCGCACGATGGAACCGGTGCCAACCTGATCGTCCAGGTCAAGAACAACAAGGTGTTGCGCGTCGTTCCGATGGAGAACGAAGACGTCAACGAATGCTGGCTCGCCGACCGCGATCGCTTCTCGTACGAAGCGCTGAACAGCGAAGAGCGACTGAGCTCACCGATGATCAAGCAGGGCGGCGAATGGAAGCCGGTCGACTGGACCACCGCGCTGGAATATGTTGCCAACGGCCTGAAGCAGATCAAGGCCGATCACGGCGCGAAGAGCATCGGTGCGCTGGGCTCGGCCCACAGCACCGTCGAAGAACTGCATTTGCTGGCCAAGCTGGTTCGCGGCCTGGGCAGCGAGAACATCGACTTCCGCACCCGCCACGCTGACTTCAGCGCTTGGGAAGGCGTGCATTGGCTCGGAACCTCGGTGGCCTCGCTGTCGACCTTGCAAAGCGTGTTGGTCGTCGGTTCGTTCCTGCGCAAAGATCACCCGCTGTTTGCTCAACGCATTCGCCAAGCGGCGCGCAAGGGCGCCAAGGTTCACAGCCTGCATGCTCTGCAAGGCGATTGGTTGATCCCGCTGAGCAGCGCTCAAGCGGTGGCGCCGAGCGGCTGGGTTCAGGCACTTGCGGAAATCGCCGCCGCCGTGGCCGATGCCAGAAGCGTGGTTGCACCCGCAGCGGCCCAAGCCACCGAGGCTTCGAAGGCGGTGGCCGCGTCGCTGCTGTCCGGTGAACGCAAGGCGATTTTGTTGGGCAATGCCGCAGCCCAGCATCCGCAAGCCAGCAGCCTGCTGTCGCTGGCGAACTGGATCGCGGAGCACACCGGTGCGACAGTCGGTTATCTGACCGAAGCGGCCAACACGGTCGGCGCGCAACTGGTCAATGCCTTGCCGGGTGCCGGTGGTTTGCACGCCGGAGAGATGCTGAGCGGTTCGCTGAAGGCCTGCCTGCTGCTCAACGTCGAGCCGGCATTCGATGCGGCCAACCCGAGCGCAGCCGTTCCGGCCCTGGACTCGGCGGCGATGGTGGTGGCCTTGACGTCGTTCAAGACCGCCGCGACCGATTGCGCCGATGTGCTGCTGCCGATCTCTCCGTTTGCGGAGACCTCCGGCACCTTCGTCAGTGCCGAAGGCCGTGTGCAGAGCTTCCACGGCGTTGTGAAGCCCTTGGGCGACACCCGTCCGGCCTGGAAGGTCTTGCGTGTGCTGGGCAACCTGCTGGGCCTGAAGGGTTTCGAATTCGAAACCTCCGAAGAGGTTAGAGCGCAGGCCTTGGGCGATGTGGCCACGATTCCATCGCGGTTGAGCAATCGCGGCCGCTCGGCTGCGCAGGCCACGGTGCAGGCGTCTGCAGCCCAAGCCGGCAAGGGCTTCGAGCGCATTGCCGATGTGCCGATCTATGCGACCGATTCCCTGGTGCGCCGTTCGACTTCGCTGCAGCTGACGGCCGACGCCCGGCCGCCGGTCGCGAGCTTGCCGAGCGCGCTGTGGTCGCAACTCGGTTTGAGCGAAGGGGCTTCGGTGCGGGTGTCACAAGGCGGCGTGCATGCGGTGTTGCCGGCTCAGCTCGATGACACCTTGGCCACGCAAGTGGTTCGCGTCCCGGCCGGTCACGCGTTGACTGCCTCGCTCGGGGCCATGTTCGGCCCGATCAGCGTCGAGAAGGTCTGAGGCCATGATCGACACTTTCAATTCATTCGGCAGCTCCTTGCTGGGCCCGGTGTGGCCGGTGGTATGGACGCTGATCAAGATCATTCTGTTGGTCTTGCCGCTGATGGGCTGCGTCGCCTACCTGACCCTATGGGAACGCAAGGCCATCGGCTGGTCGCAGATCCGCCCCGGCCCCAACCGCGTGGGCCCAATGGGCTTGCTGCAGCCGATCGCCGATGCAGTGAAGCTGATCTTCAAGGAAATCATCCTCCCGACCGCCGCCAGCAAGGGCTTGTTCCTGATCGGCCCGGTGATGACGATCATGCCGGCGCTGGCCGCCTGGGTGGTCATACCCTTCGGCCCGGACACCGCGCTGGCCAACATCAACGCCGGCCTGCTGTTCCTGATGGCCATCACGTCGATGGAAGTCTATGGTGTGATCATCGCCGGCTGGGCCTCGAACTCGAAGTACGCCTTCCTCGGCGCGCTGCGGGCCTCCGCGCAGATGGTCAGTTATGAAATCGCGATGGGCTTTGCGCTGGTCGTCGTGCTGATGGTATCGGCCAGCCTGAACATGAGCGACATCGTGCTGGGGCAGGGCAAGGGCCTGTTCGCTGACCACGGCGTGAGCTTCCTGTCGTGGAACTGGCTGCCCTTGCTGCCGATCTTCGTCGTCTACTTCATCTCCGGCCTGGCCGAGACCAACCGCCATCCGTTCGACGTGGTGGAAGGTGAATCGGAAATCGTCGCCGGCCACATGGTCGAGTACTCGGGCATGGCCTTCGCGATGTTCTTCCTCGCCGAATACGCCAACATGATCCTGATCTCCGCGCTGTCGGTGATCATGTTCCTCGGCGGCTGGCTAGCGCCGGTGTCATTCTCTGCGCTGGGGCTCAGCACGCCGGCCTGGATCATCGAGACCTCCTGGTTCTGGAACTGGTTCTGGCTGTTCGGCAAGACCTTTGTCGTGGTCACGATGTTCCTGTGGGTGCGTGCCACGTTCCCACGCTTCCGCTATGACCAGATCATGCGTTTGGGCTGGAAGATCTTCATCCCGATCACGCTTGTCTGGCTTGTCGTTGTCGGCCTGTGGATCCAGTCACCGTGGAACATCTGGAAATGAACATGGCCCACCCCCTACGGCCTTCGGCCGCCCCCTTCAAGGGGGCAACACCAGCGGCCCGGCAGCGCCGGTTCCGCAGTGTTCGGCTTGGTCTTTGTTGCGAGGTTTGAGATGGCCGCGATCGCTTCAGTCAAAGAGATTTTTTCGAGCTTCCTGCTCACCGAGCTCTTCAAGGGCATGGCGCTGACGGGCCGGCATTTCCTGTCGCGCAAGATCACCGTCCAGTTCCCCGAAGAAAAGACGCCGCTGTCGCCGCGCTTTCGGGGCCTGCATGCGTTGCGTCGCTATGAGAACGGCGAAGAGCGCTGCATTGCTTGCAAGCTCTGCGAAGCGGTGTGCCCGGCGATGGCAATCACGATCGAGTCCGAAGTCCGTGACGATGGTTCGCGCCGCACTTCGCGCTATGACATCGACCTGACCAAGTGCATCTTCTGTGGCTTCTGCGAGGAAAGCTGCCCGGTCGATTCGATCGTCGAGACGCACATCTTCGAATACCACGGAGAAAAGCGCGGCGATCTCTACTTCACCAAGGACATGCTCCTTGCCGTCGGCGACCGCTACGAGAGCGAGATCGCGGCCAGCAAGGAGGCCGACGCGCGCTACCGCTGAAGGCCTGGCTTGACGGCCCTGGCTTCGGTTGCACGCATTCCCCTGATCAGAAAAACACAGACATGACCACCGCGCTCTTCTACGTGTTTTCTGCCGTCCTTCTGGCGGCATCGTTTCGTGTCATCACGGCGCGCAGTACCGTTCATGCGGTGCTGTTCCTCGTGCTGGCGTTCTTCTCTGCATCCTGCGTGTGGATGCTGCTTCATGCCGAGTTCCTCGCGATCTCGCTGGTGCTGGTGTACGTCGGCGCGGTGATGGTGCTGTTCCTCTTTGTCGTGATGATGCTCGACGTCAACACCGACGCCTTGCGGGTCGGCTTCTGGAAGCACTTCCCGCTGGCCGCTTTGGTGGGTGTCGTGATTGCGCTGGAGATGGCGATGGTGCTGATCCCCGGCTTCGATGTTCGCAGCGCGCCGGAGCTGGACGCCGCGTCTGCGCAGATGGGCAACACCAAGCTGCTGGGCATCCAGATCTACACCCAGTACCTGTACCCGCTGCAGATCGCAGCCGTGCTGCTGCTGGTCGCGATCATTTCGGCGATTGCGCTGACGCTGCGTGAACGCAAGGACTCGAAGGCGATGAACCCGGCCGATCAGGTTCGGGCCAAGAAGGCTGACCGCGTTCGCATCGTCAAGATGCAAGCTGTCGTCGAAGCGCCGCCTCCCCCTGCAACCCCCGCCGCGGGAGAAACCAAATGACCGGACTGGCCTTGGGCCCCATCACGCTGGGGCATTACCTGTCCGTCGGAGCGATCCTGTTCGCGCTGTCGGTGATCGGCATCTTCCTGAACCGGAAGAACCTGATCGTGCTGCTGATGGCGATCGAGTTGATGCTACTGGCCGTCAACCTGAACTTCGTCGCGTTCTCCCATTACCTGGGTGACATGGCCGGGCAGGTGTTCGTGTTCTTCATTCTCACGGTGGCCGCGGCCGAGTCGGCGATCGGTCTGGCCATTTTGGTGGTGCTGTTCCGCAATCGCGCCACGATCAACGTCGACGAACTTGACTCGCTGAAGGGATGAATGTGACTCACCCCCTACGGCCTTCGACCGCTCCCTTCGAGGGGGCAGCACCGACGGACCGGCACTGCCGGATCCGTGGTGGTCGCTTGATCCCTACGCGCAACACAGAAAAAACATGAGCGCTCAACTTTCCCCCTCGTTGCTTCTGGCGGTGCCTCTGGCGCCGCTGGCGGGCGCCATCATCGCGGGCTTTTTCGGCAAGGCCGTCGGCCGCCGTGGCTCGCATGTCGCGACCATTCTGGGCGTGCTGATTGCCTTCATTTTGTCGGTGATGACCTTGAGCTCGGTCGTCTCCGACGGTGCGCGTTTCAACGCCACGGTCTATGAGTGGATGAACCTCGGTGGCCTGAAGATGGAAGTCGGCTTCCTGATCGACGGCCTGTCGGCGATGATGATGTGCGTCGTGACCTTCGTGTCCTTGATGGTGCACATCTACACCATCGGCTACATGCAGGAAGATCCCGGCTACCAGCGCTTCTTCTCGTACATCTCGCTGTTCACCTTCTCGATGCTGATGCTCGTGATGAGCAACAACATGCTGCAGCTGTTCTTCGGCTGGGAAGCGGTGGGCTTGGTGTCTTATCTGTTGATCGGCTTCTGGTTCACCAAGCCGACGGCGATCTTCGCCAACATGAAGGCCTTCTTGGTCAACCGCGTCGGAGACTTCGGCTTCATCCTGGGCATCGGCCTGATCGTCGCCTTCACCGGTACGCTGAATTACGCCGAGGTGTTCGCCAAGAGCGAAGCCTTGGCCAAGCTGAGCTTCCCGTTTCCGCTGTGGGGCAATGAGTGGATGCTGATCACGGTGATCTGCATCTGCCTGTTCATCGGTGCGATGGGCAAGAGCGCGCAATTCCCGCTGCACGTCTGGCTGCCGGATTCGATGGAAGGCCCGACGCCGATCTCGGCGCTGATCCACGCCGCCACGATGGTGACGGCCGGCATCTTCATGGTGGCGCGCATGTCGCCATTGTTCGAGTTGTCCGATACCGCGCTCAGCTTCGTGATGGTGATCGGTTCCATCACGGCGCTGTTCATGGGCTTTCTCGGCATCATCCAGAACGACATCAAGCGCGTGGTCGCGTACTCGACCTTGTCCCAGCTCGGCTACATGACCGTGGCGCTCGGCGCGTCGGCTTACTCGGTCGCGGTGTTCCATCTGATGACGCATGCGTTCTTCAAGGCCTTGCTGTTCCTGGCGGCCGGCTCGGTGATCATCGGCATGCACCACGACCAGGACATCCGCAACATGGGCGGCCTGCGCAAATACATGCCGATCACCTGGATCACCTCGCTGCTGGGTTCGCTCGCACTGATCGGCACGCCGCTGTTCTCGGGTTTCTATTCGAAAGACAGCATCATCGAAGCGGAGCACGAGAGCCACCTGTGGGGCGCTGACTTCGCTTACTTCGCGGTGATGGCGGGCGTGTTCGTCACCGCCTTCTATTCGTTCCGGATGTACTTCCTGGTCTTTCACGGCAAGGAACGTTTCCATCACAAGCCCTTCCCCGGCGAACACGATCATCACGACGATGAGCATGGTGACCATGGTCATGGGCACCACACGCCGCACGAGTCGCCCTGGGTCGTCACGCTGCCGCTGGTGCTGCTGGCGATTCCATCGGTGGTCATCGGTTTCCTGACGATTCAGCCGATGCTGTATGGCGACTTCTTCAAGGACGCGATCTTCTTTGACCTGGAGAAGCACCGCGCGATGGCAGAACTGGCGCACGACTTCCATGGTGCCTTGGGCATGGCGATCCATGGCCTGACCAGCCTGCCTTTCTGGCTCGCACTGTCGGGTGTGGCCATGTCCTACTTCTTCTACATTGTGAAGCCGTCGATTCCGGCGGCTATCAAGCGCAGCTTCCAGCCGATCTACACCTTGCTCGAGAACAAGTACTACCTCGACTGGTTCAACGAATACGTGCTGGCAGCAGGCGCGCGCCTGCTCGGTACCGGCTTGTGGAAGGGCGGCGACGTCGGCTTGATCGATGGCGTGCTGATCAACGGTTCGGCTCGCGGCATCGGCGGAATCGCGTCCATCGTGCGCCTCGTCCAGTCAGGTCACCTGTACTGGTATGCGCTGGTGATGATTCTGGGTGTCATTGGTTTGATGACTTGGCAGTTGTGGCCCTACCTCGGCATTTCGCTGTGGCGTTGACCAGGGCACGGAGAACAAGAACATGGGTTTGCTAAGCCTCGCCATCTGGTTGCCGATCATCTCCGGCATCCTTTTATTCGCATTCGGTCGTGACGAGAACGCCAAAGCCGTTCGCTGGTTTGCGCTTGCCGCAGCCATCGTCAGCTTCCTGGTGACGCTGCCGCTGATCACCGGCTTCGACAACAGCACGGCAGCCATGCAGTTCGAAGAGACTGCGGCCTGGATCGAACGCCTGCACGTGACCTATCACCTCGGCGTGGACGGCATTTCGGTCTGGTTCGTGCTGCTGACGGCCTTCATCACGATCATCGTCGTGATCGCGGCCTGGGAAGTGATCACCGAGCGGGTCAACCAGTACATGGGCGCCTTCCTGGTTCTGTCCGGGATCATGGTCGGCGTGTTCTCGGCCCTCGACGGCATGCTCTTCTATGTGTTCTTCGAGGCCACGCTGATTCCGATGTACATCATCATCGGCGTCTGGGGCGGGCCGCGGCGCGTGTATGCCGCGTTCAAGTTCTTCCTGTACACGCTGGCCGGATCGCTGCTGATGCTGATCGCGCTGATCTTCATGTACTACAAGTCGGGCAGCAGCTTCGAGATCCTCGCGTGGCACAAGGTGCCGTTGACGATGACCGAGCAGACCTTTCTGTTCTTCGCGTTCTTCGCCGCCTTTGCGGTCAAGGTGCCGATGTGGCCGGTCCACACCTGGCTGCCTGATGCCCACGTCGAGGCGCCCACGGGTGGTTCGGTGGTGCTGGCGGCGATCATGTTGAAGCTGGGTGCCTACGGTTTCCTGCGCTTCTCGTTGCCGGTGACGCCCGATGCGGCCCACCACTGGGCGTGGGTGGTCGTGGGGCTGTCGCTGATCGCCGTCGTCTACATCGGCCTGGTCGCGCTGGTGCAGCAGGACATGAAAAAGCTGGTGGCTTATTCATCGATTGCGCACATGGGCTTCGTGACGCTGGGCTTCTTCCTGTTCAACGAACTCGGTATTTCCGGCGGCCTGGTGCAGATGATTTCGCACGGCTTCGTGTCGGGCGCGATGTTCCTGTGCATCGGCGTGCTCTACGACCGCGTGCATTCGCGTGAGATCGCAAGCTATGGCGGTGTCGTTAACACGATGCCGAAGTTCGCTGCGCTGGCTGTGTTTTTCGGCATGGCCAACTGCGGCCTGCCGGGCACTGGCGGCTTCGTCGGTGAATGGATGGTCATCCTCGGTACGGTGTCGGTGAACTTCTGGCTCGGTGCGCTGGCGGCCACGGCGCTGATTTTCGGTGCGGCCTATAACTTGTGGATGGTCAAGCGCGTTTATCTCGGCCCGATCGCCAATGACAACGTGCGCGCGCTGACCGATGTCAACACCCGCGAATTCCTGATGCTGGCGGTGCTGGCCGTGGCCACGCTGTGGATGGGCGTTTATCCGAAGCCGTTCACCGACACCATGCACGCCAGCGTGACCGAGCTGCTGAAGCACGTCGCGATCTCGAAGCTGAACTGACTGACGCCGAGACCAAGAATATGAAAGACATGAACTGGCTGTCCG
Organism: Burkholderiales bacterium; assembly: GCA_903643055.1. Next base: position 9,097 of record CAHJWV010000277.1, read on the forward strand.
TCTACCCCGAGATCGTGCTGCTGCTGATGGCCTGCGTGGTGGCCATGGTGGATCTGTGGGTGACTCACCCTCGCCGCACACCGACCTATGTGCTGACGCAGATCACGCTGGCCGTGGTTGGCGTGATGCACCTGCTGTACTTCCAGGGCGGCTTCACCATCTATGGCATGCAACGCATGGTCGTTACCGACCCGCTGGGCCATCTGCTGGGCTTCTTTGCCTCCGTGGCGGTGATGATTTCGCTCGCCTATGCGCGGCCCTATGCCGAGCACCGCGAGTTGCTGAAGGGCGAGCTGTTCACGCTGAGCCTGTTCTCTCTGCTGGGCATCTCGGTGATGCTGGCGGCGAACAATTTCCTCATCGTCTACCTGGGCCTGGAGCTGATGTCGCTGTCGCTGTACGCCCTGACCGCGATGCGGCGCGACCATGCCCAGTCGACCGAAGCGGCGATGAAGTACTTCGTGCTCGGTGCGTTGGCCAGCGGCTTCCTGCTGTACGGCCTGTCGATGCTCTATGGCGCCACTGGCTCGCTCGACATCCCTGGCGTCTTTGATGCGATCGCCGGGGGCTCGATCAACAAGGCCGTGTTGGCCTTCGGTGTCGTGTTCATCGTGGCCGGGCTGGCGTTCAAGCTCGGCGCGGTGCCGTTCCACATGTGGCTGCCCGACGTTTACCAAGGTGCGCCAACGGCCGTGACCTTGCTGATCGCCGGTGCGCCGAAGCTCGCGGCCTTTGCGATCACCTTCCGCCTGCTGGTTGAAGGCATGTCGGGCCTGGCCAACGATTGGCAGCAGATGCTGATTCTGTTGTCGGTCGCGTCGATGCTGATTGGCAACCTCGCAGCGATTGCGCAGACCAACCTGAAACGCATGCTGGCCTATTCGACCATCGCGCAGATCGGCTTCATGCTGCTCGGCTTCACACCCACCGTCGTGTCTGGCAACACCTTGTCGGCGGCCAACGGCTATGCCTCGGCCTTGTTTTATCTGGTTAGCTATGTGCTGACGACCTTGGGCAGCTTCGGCATCATCATGCTGCTGTCGCGCAAGGGCTTCGAGAGCGAACAGATCGATGACCTGAAGGGCCTGGCCCGCCGCAGCCCCTGGTATGCGGCCGTGATGGCGATCTTCATGTTCTCGCTGGCCGGCATTCCGCCGACGGTCGGCTTCTACGCCAAGCTCGCAGTGCTGCAATCATTGGTCACAACGCACGACAGCTTCTACATCGGGCTGGCCGTGGCGGCGGTGTTGTTGTCGCTGGTCGGCGCGTTCTACTACTTGCGCATCATCAAGGTCATGTACTTCGATGAGCCGAAAGACGCTTCGCCGATTGAAACCACCTTCGATGTGCGGGCCTTGCTGTCCCTGAACGGCCTCGCGGTGCTGGGCTTCGGCCTGTTGCCCGGTGGTTTGATGGCCATGTGTGCCCAGGCCATCATCAAGGCGCTGGACACCTGATGTCTCTTCATCGGCACGCGCATCGGTGCTCCATGCGCGGCCGTGCTTTTCGAGTGCGTATTGCATGACCGAGCCTGGCCCGACGCCTCAAGTCGCAGATGCGCATCTGCGTGAAGAGCGCATCAGCTCGGCGCAGGTCTATCGCGGGCACTTCCTGGAGGTGCGGTGCGATGAAGTCCGCCTGCCCGATGGCAGCCAGGCGGCGCGTGAATACATTGTTCACCCCGGCGCGGTGATGATCGTGCCGCTGCTCGATGACGGCCGCCTGGTGGTCGAGCGGCAATTCCGTTACCCGATGGATCGGGTGATGATCGAATTCCCCGCTGGCAAGCTCGATGCGGGCGAGGCGCCTTTGCATTGCGCGATCCGCGAGTTGGCCGAGGAAACCGGCTACCGCGCCAGCGAATGGGCGCGTGCCGGCATCCTGCACAACGCGATCGCTTATTCCAACGAAGGCATCGAAGTCTGGTTCGCCCGCGGGCTGACCCTGGGTGAACGCCATCTCGATTCGGGCGAGTTTCTCGACGTACAGGCCATGAGCCTCGAAACGCTGGAAGCGCTGGCTTTGAGCGGCGAGTTGACCGATGCGAAGACCTTGATCGGTCTGTTGTGGCTGCAGAATTGGCGGTCCGGCCGTTGGCCAATGACCTGGCATTCCAGTGCCAACGGGCACCTGCCGATAATCGGGGCATGAAGGTTCTCAACCT
>CAHJWV010000278.1 GCA_903643055.1 Burkholderiales bacterium
CGCCATCGAGTCTCACCGAGAACTGAAACTCTGCCAGCGCCTGCGTCTGAGAAAGCGCCGGGATGGGCCATGCCGGCGAGAGATGCAGGTAACCGAAGCCGCGGCGTCGCAGTTCGATGCATTCGTCACCGAGGATATTCTGGACGCCGCCCACATTGACGGCATAGTCGTCGTGGCTGACGGAGACGACCAATCGCCGAGCGCCTGTTACTGCGAGGTCGATCGCCTCGACATCAAGAAGCGGCCCTGCCGGCGGTGGCGACCAGCGCACGGTCGCCTCGGCAGGCGACCGTGAACTTGCCAGTCGTTCCCTCGCAGAGGCGAGGATCGGCTTGGCCCGGCGACCTTCGGCACGCCCTTGATGCAGATAGTGCAGAAAAGGATTGATGTCGGCACGGGCGACGTCGTGATTGACACGCAGGTAGTAGATGGTGTCGAAGCTGCTGCTGGGATTGCGCCCTTCGCGCCAGCCGTGCGCGCAGAAGTGCAGCAGCGGATCCACTCCGCTGTCGGCCACGTCATGGTAGCTGGCAAGGTAGTAGCTGCGGTCGAAGCCACTCTCGATCAAGGTCGCGACTTGTTCGGTCGTCATCATTCGGTGCTCCTTGACTCAATCGCGCTGCCGCGTCATTCGGCGAAGCGCGCGCCTGACGCCCGGAACTCCCGCCGCCAGCCGGGACAGCCGCAGGCCAGCGCGCCACGTCACGCTGCCCTTGATGGCTTGAAGTTCGTACAGTTGGCCCAGCCTCTGCTGCAACGCATGCTGCGCTTCGTCGCGCAGCCGGATGGCTTCGTCGCGTTCCATGCCCAGACGGATGGCATCGTGCATCCCTGACTCAACTGACTCGACTGCCTGAGCCGCCTCAAGATCGGCGGCTGCGGTGACGGCCAGCGCGCGATCGCGCGCCGCCTGCGCCTGCAGCAGAGCTTCGGAGGTGGCTGCCAGCGCGTGTTGAAGGCGCTCGATCCGAAACGCTGCCATTTGCGCCTTGTGCTCTGCCCGGCGCAGCACCTCAAGACGGCCTGTGCCGTCGTCGGGCCTGGTCTTGTCGGACTGGAGGAATGTGGAGCGCTCGCATCCGAGAGTCAAATGGCTGGCAACGCCAACCAGTTCGTGCGTCGAAGCAGTCGCCCATTCCCTCGGTGCCCATCGGGGTGTGTGCCAAAGTGCGTCGAGCAGGTCCTCTACCGTGTGAATCAGCCTCGCGATGCAGCCGGCTTTGCGAAACCGAGGGCTCAGCGCCAGCGTGTCGGCGCCCAGCAGCAACCCGGCCTCGTAAGCGAACGCAAAGATCGGGACTTGTTCGCCGCGATGGTTGTCCGGATTGTGGGAGGGCCAAGCGAAGTACGTCAGCGGCCGGCCGGTTTGCAACATGCGTCGGGCCAACGCGACCGAGCGTGGGTGTTCGTTGCACTCCGCCCAGATCAGCGAGTCACGCTGTTCGAGCAGGGGCGGGCAGCTGGCCAGCAGATCGAGTTCCATGCCTTCGACGTCGAGCTTGACCAGATCGAGGGCGCCGTGCTCCGAAGTGAGTTCGGCCAGCGTCGTCGTTGCCGATGGCATTGCGACCTCGAGCGTGCCATCCGCATCGGCAACGAAGGACGCGGAGCCGGCGTTGTGTGCCTGTGCCAACCCGCGCGCGATCGGCGGCGCCTGCGGATCGATCACCAGCGCCGCGACGACGTGGTGATCGAATGACAGGTGCGCCTCGGCATTGGTGCGCAAAAGCGCCGCGGCAGCCGGGTTGCTTTCGACCATGCAGCTGTAGCCCAGCCGGGAAGTCTGCGCCAGCCCCAGCGTGAACGTTCCAACGAAAGCGCCGATATCCAGGACGCGGGCATCACGGCGCAGATATTGCGCCAGATATTCGACTTCCAGATGAGACCATTCCCCGTAGTGTTCGAGAAATCTGCCGATCAGGTCTTGATCATCGGCCATGACCTGAAGCCTGCCATAGCGGCTGTCGACAAACCTCGGTGGCGTCGATGGTTCCTGCATTCCCTTCCTCCCTTTTTTATGTCGATTGCCCGTCGCGCCGCGCCAACGTTGCGGCGTGCGATGGAAACAAACAGAGCGGGAAGAGGAACAAGCGTGCGGGGCTGCTTTTCGCCCCATGAACGATCTCGCCTTCACCTCGCGATGCCTGCCGGGGCCCTGAAGCACCCCGGTGCGGCGCCGGTATCGGCGAAGCCACCTCCCTGACTCGGTCGTCGCGCGTCCGATGTCGGCGCGCACTGCAATTCTAAGGACAAACATGCGCGGCGCCGGGCCGAGGTCGATCGCGTGGGTCGACCATGTCCGCGATCTGAAGGCCGACGCCGCCATCGGTCGCAGCGGGGGCCGTGGCGGACCCTCGGCGTCGCTAGGCCGGACCGAGATGCTTGCCGACGATGCCGGCCAGCTCGAACATCGTCACCTGGTCCTTGCCGAACACCGGCTTCAGCTTGGCGTCTGCATTGATCGCGCGCCTGTTGGTCGCGTCCTGCAGGCCGTTGGCCTTGATGTAGTCCCACAGCTTCTTGATGACCTCGGTGCGCGCCACCGGTGCGGTGCCTATCACTGCGGCGAGTTCCGCGCTCGGCGCAAGGCCGGCGCCGGTCTTGCGCGGCGCTTTCGGCGCGGCGGTCTTCTTGGCAGCGGTCTTCTTGGCTGCAGCCTTCTTTGCAACAGCTTTTTTGGCCGCAGGGCCCGTCCCGCCTGCGGACACACCGATCTTTTTTGCAGCAACGGTCTTGGCCGGCGCCTTTGTGAAGGTCTTGCGCGGCGGGAACTTGCTGGTGCGCGGCTCGAACTCGAAAGTCACCTTGCCTTCTTCCTTGTTCCAGGCCAGGAAAGCCTTGAACGCGCGGCGCGTGCGCATGCTGACGAACTTGTCGAGCAGGTCGGTCTTGCCGGTGGCCAATAACTTTTCGATCTGCGCGCGCTCCACGGGTTGCTGCAGGATGATCTTGCCGGTCTTGAAGGTGCAGCTCGGTGTCGGCTGGGCCAGCGTCGGCACGGCCTTTTCGCAGACGTAGTTGCTGCCGTGCTCGAACACCGGCGCGCCGCAGATCGGGCAAGGGCCGACCGTGTCCTGCTGGCTGAAATCGACGATCTCGCCGGTGTCGGCGTTCTTGTCGTCGCCGAAGTCGAACTCCAGCTTCCAGTTCTTCGCCTCGTCGTCGTACTTGAGCACGATCTCCGAGGTGAACGGCCAGCCGGCCTTGGAGCGGAAGCCTTCGATCGGGCCGATGTGCTTGTCGCGCAGCAAGGCCTCGGCTTCGGTCACCTCGAAGGTGCGGCCGGCCGGCGACTTGCCGAACGAGAAGCCGCACGCGTCTT
>CAHJWV010000279.1 GCA_903643055.1 Burkholderiales bacterium
CTGGCCGGTGTGCTGGTCAGCCGAATCGTTTCGCGTTGACCACTTGATCGGCAAGCTGAACAACGCAGCTTGCCGATCCGTCAATGAAGGTCAGCTGCAGTGCTTGCGGCTTTCCTAGCCTGAATTTTCTTGACCTGAACTTGCTGAGCAGATTCGAAGGACTCAGTGCTGAACTGCGCACGAAGCTTGCTCGCTTGCCCGTCGACATGAACTCAATCAATTCCTGGTGAGACGGGGTCAGAGGCTTTGATTTTCAGCTTTTCTCCATTGGCCACATGGTTTTTACTGTGTCATCGATGGTCAAGGTCATCGTGCTGCTGGTGGCGCTGTCCTGGTTCGCAGGGGTGATGCGGCGATGGATCGTCGATCGGAGTTAGATTGAGATATTGATCGGGCCCAAACCATTCGGTTGTTGAGTCAACAAGCCACGCGCCGGGCCACCGTCTGGGTGGCGCCGGTGACCGTCAACGTCAATCGAGCGCTTGAGACTTTCCCTTTAGGCGAGAAGCTGTAGCGCGCGCTTCGGCATTCCTTTCAGCTTGATCCGATGGGGCGTCTGCTGGCGATTTCTGCACTTCGGCAGATTGTGCAAAGGCGCGTTCGGACGCGTCGGCAACCTTGTTGTGGTTGGCGTCAATGCGGTCCTGGGGGCTGTCGTTGCCGATGCTATTGGATGTCATGGGGGCTCCTTCGCGGTGTAGGTTGGTTTCCAGAATGGTCACGAAATGTTCGTGCCATTCAGTTGGAGGCGATTGGTGTAAAGAGGTTTCAAACCTTAGCGCCGCCAACCGCGCCCGGTGCCCAGCGTGCGCCTGCCGAACCTCGGCCGCCAGCACCTTGATCAGGGCTGGATGGGCATATTCGCTTGCCAAACTCGGCGCGGTGGCCGCGAGACCGTTCGATGCCAGCCGGGCAGGCAAGTGATGTCGCCCAAGGGTTTTTCATGAGGCGCAAAAGGCGATCTCCCCGCGGCTTTGAAGCTGACAAAGCCGTTTCTCTGAGCGTCAATCCCACTCATGGGGGAACGGCGGGCGCCAATTTACGTGCAAAATTGCCGATATTTGTAAATGTTACAAACTGTGTCAAATGTCAGCTGGCGCCATTTGCAGATCTTTGTAGGTGTTGTCTTACATGCAAATCAGCGCCGCCTGACGATGATGCGAAAGCACGCTTCATAACATTGCTTCCAGGGTCACGAAGACGCGAAAACAGCGCCAGTGAACGGCCCTGCGGAGGAGTCATGGTGCCTGGGATTGGGATGGCCGGCAGTTACCGTCCCCACGTGCAGGTGCTAGGGTGTGCCCCCCTCGCAATTCTGATAATTGCAGTTCAGGTGGAGCAAATTGAATGCCACATGCGTTAGTGATTGAAGACGACGAAGATTCCGCTGAGACCATGGCGATGCTGATCTCGGCGGAAGGTTTTACGGTTGCGACTGCAGGGTCGCTGCGCGACGCGCGGCGTCAGATCGCCTTGCAGGAGCCAGACATCGTGCTGCTCGACTTGATGCTGCCCGATGGCAACGGCATGGACCTTCTCGATGAAACGCGGGCATTGCCCAACACCGAGGTGGTGTTGGTCACGGGTCACGCCAGCCTAGATACCTCGATACAGGCGCTGCGCCGTGGCGCGGCCGACTACCTTGTCAAGCCGCTCAGCTTGAAGCAGCTGCAAGGCGTGCTGTCGCGAGTGACTCGGCCATCGGCCTTGATGGCCGAGGCTTCGGATCTGTTGGCCGGCCTGGAGAAGGATGGTCATTTTGGTCAGCTCTGGGGCCGCTCACCGGTGATGCGGCACGTCTACCAACAGATTTCGCGGGTGGCAGGCACGGCGGTCACGGTATTCATTACCGGTGAAAGCGGCACCGGCAAGGAAGTGGTGGCGCGCACGGTCCATGACCTGAGCCGGCGCCGGACACGGCCTTTCCTCGCGGTCAATTGCGGCGCGATTTCGCCGCACCTGATCGAGAGCGAAATCTTCGGCCACGAAAAGGGCAGCTTCACCGGCGCCGATCGGCAGCACCAAGGCTTCTTTGAGCGCGCCAGCGGCGGCACGCTCTTCCTGGATGAAATTACCGAGATGCCGCTCGACCTGCAGGTCAAGCTGTTGCGGGTGCTGGAGACCGGCACCTTCATGCGCGTGGGCTCGACCCAGGTTCAGGAGACAGACGTGCGTGTGGTCGCTGCGACCAATCGCCGCCCGATGCAGGCCGTGGCCTCTGGCAAGTTGCGCGAAGACTTGTTCTATCGCCTCAATGTGTTTCCAATCCACCTGCCGGCGCTTCGTGAGCGAGCGGAAGACGTGCATTTGATCGCCCAGCATTTCCTGGATCAGATCGGCAAGCGGGAAGGGCTGACGAAGTATTTCGCGCCGTCGGCGCTGGACCGCCTGGCCTCGCACCGCTGGACGGGCAATGTGCGAGAGCTGCGCAATGTCGTTCATCGCGCCTACGTGATGGCTCATGAAAACACCATCCAAGACCCGTGCCTGCCGGTGTGCGAATCGGCGCCGATTTCGTTACCCGGCGTTCCATCTCTGACCATTCGTGTGGGCACGCCACTGGCCGAAATCGAGCGGCAGGTGACGCTGGCCACACTGGAGCATCTGGGCCGCCACAAAGAGCGCACCGCGGCCACGCTCGGCATCAGTCTGAAGACGCTTTACAACCGTTTAAAGGAATACGCGGGTGCTGCTGAAGGCGAGCCGCTCACCGAGGCGGCCACGTTGAGCCAGGGGAATTAGTTCGCGGGCATCAGGCGGGTTCGCCAGGGATCGCCCACAACACGGGTTCGCGCGGTTTAGATTTATGGGCAAAGCCCGAGCCCAGCCCGGGTAACCGCAGGGCCCTCAGGCCACCCGCCGCGCGTAAGTCTGGAACAGCGAGTTCAGGCTGTCCGGCCTCAAGGGCTTCAGCAAAAAGGCGTCGAAGCCCGCAGCCAAGGCCCGAGATTCGTCTTCGTCGCGCCCATAGCCCGTCAAGGCCGCAAAGAGAACCGGCCGATGCGCGAGCTGCTTGCGCATCGGCTGGATCAGTTGGAAGCCGTCGGTGCCTCGCAGACCCAGATCGCACAGCACGATGTGAGGGTTGAAGCTTTCGCACAGGCCCAAGCCCTCTTCGGCGTGAGAGGCGGTCAGCACCTCATGGCCCCACATCTCCATCTGCAGTCGCAGCAGGTAGCGCGAGTCGTGGTTGTCTTCAATGATCAACACCCGAAGCGCAGGCACGGCCGGTAAGGTGGGCGGTGCCGCGTTGCTTTGCGCGGGCAGGCGGCCAGCCAAAGGCAGAGAAACAACGAATTCCGCCCCTCGGCCGGGGCCCTCACTGAAAGCGCGTACGTCGCCGCCGTGCAGTTGCGCGATTCGCCTGGACATCGGCAAGCCCACGCCCAGCCCGCCATGCGAACGCGGCGTCGAAGCTTCGGCCTGCGAGAACAGCTCGAATACA
>CAHJWV010000280.1 GCA_903643055.1 Burkholderiales bacterium
GATCTGCAGATGCCGGGGGAAGGCGAAAGCGAGCTGGAAGAAGCGCGGCTGTTTTATGTGGCCGCGACACGGGCCACGCAGCGGCTGATCATCACTGCCAGCGGCGACTCAGCCTTTTCACGCAAGCTGTTTCCGACCAGCGCGGCGGTCTGAAGCAACGCGGCGGCACGGCCAGAGCGGCCCACTGCGCCGCTCTGCTCAATGAGCGGCGTGGCCGGGTTTGGGATAGAGGTCGAACAGGCTCAGCGCGAGGCGCTGCAGCGCGTCATCGTCGCAACCCTGGGCCCGCGCGATGCGGTCAAAGGCATAGGGCTGGTCATACATCATGCGGGCCACATTGACGGCCAGCGAATGCGTGGCCATGCGGGTGCGAAAACGGCTCAGCATTTTCAGGTCGATGACCAACGGCGCAGGCCGCTCGTGGGTCTCGACGTGGGCGGGATGATCGTCGATGAGCTCGGGCAGGATGTACATGGGCGGCCAATGCAGTAAGCAATTGACCTCAGGATATCCAGCCAAGCTGGCCGTTATGTCCTCAAAAAGGAGGATGAACGCCCTTCATTTCCCGGCGCGTGCGACGGTGCTTGCTCTTGCGGGCAGCGTCAGCGAACAACCATCCGGCCGCGTAGCGTCTTTGGCCCTGCGGCATTCGTAGGCGACTCACTGCTTGCATCAGGCCCCCTTGTGAAAGTAAGCCGCGCACGGGCAGGTGATTTCAAACGAAGCGTGGCGATGCCGCTCAGGCCTTCGGTAAGGTCACTCCGCGCTGGCCCTGGTATTTGCCGCCGCGGTCTTTGTAGCTGGTTTCGCAGACCTCGTCGCTTTCGAAGAACAGCACTTGCGCGCAGCCTTCGCCGGCATAGATCTTGGCCGGCAGCGGCGTGGTGTTGCTGAACTCGAGCGTCACATAGCCTTCCCATTCGGGCTCGAACGGCGTCACGTTGACGATGATCCCGCAGCGCGCATACGTGCTCTTGCCCAGGCAGATCGTCAGCACGTTGCGCGGGATGCGGAAGTACTCGAGGGTGCGCGCCAGCGCGAAGCTGTTCGGTGGGATCACGCAGACATCGGCCTCGATGTCGACGAAGCTCTTCTCGTCGAAATTCTTCGGGTCGACGACGGTGCTGTAGATGTTCGTGAAGACCTTGAACTCGGGCGCGCAGCGGATGTCGTAGCCGTAGCTGCTGGTGCCGTAGCTGACGATCTTCTGCCCGGCCGCATCGTGGCGGACCTGCCCCGGCTCGAACGGCTCGATCATGCCGTGCTGCTCGGCCATGCGCCGGATCCATTTGTCGCTCTTGATGCTCATTGCGGTGCCAAGGTCTGGAAAGGGTGCGATTGTAGGGACGCGACTGTGTCAGTTCGGCGGGGGTGCCGCAGGGTCCTGCGCCTCGCCTGCGGCTTCGAGCCGCGCCTTCAAGTCGGCCAGTTTCGGGCGGATCAACTCTCCCACCGAGATCTGCGGGTTGGAGTAGCCATCGGTCTTGCCGGCCTCTTGTTCGCGGCGGGCAATGACCTCTCGCGCCGCCTGGTGCGCCACCTCGAACGAACGGGTGCCGTTGCGCAGTTGCTCGTCGTACATCGCGCGGCCGAAGAAGGTCAGGTCGGACTTGCGGCCACAGCCATACGAGGTGTGATCGGCATCCGAGGCCGTCATCATCAGCGTGCCCGGTTCGGAGAGCGGCGCCACCCAGGCTCCGGCATAGCAAGCAGACACCGAAATGACACGGTAACGAATGCCCGCGGCGTCGAGCCAGGTGCGCAGGTCTTGCGGCGTCACGGATTCGACCTCGATCGGCCGGAAGTTCGCCGACAGCTTGCCGTCTTGCGCGCCATGCGAAGTCAGGTGAATGAAGAGGATGTCTTCATCGCGGTTCATCACGGCGGCCATGCGCTGGATCGCGCGTTGCATATTCAGCGGCGTGGCCCAGGGCACGTCCGACAAGGTCTTCGCATGGTTCTGCAGCTGGATCAGATGGCCTTCGGCATCAAAGCGCTTGCGCATCACCTCGCCCACCATCGTGACTTCGCGGCGAAACACCTCTTCGCCGGCATAGGGTGCGAAGGTGATGCCGTAAAGATCGATCACGCCGGGGCGCTCGGGCTGCACCGCGTTCAAGGCCTGAATCACCGCACTCGATTGCGCCTCCAGCGCGTCTTGCGTCAGGTGCGGCCGCATGTCTTCGACATCGGCCCGCACCTCATCGGGGTACCAGAACTGCGTGGACGGCGCCCACACGTCCAGCAACCCCGTCAGCACGAAGACGCTGACGACGACCAGCCGCACGCTGGCAGGGACGGTTTGCCGCCACAGAAAAACCATGCCGGCCAAGGCCACCCAGGCGACCACCACCAAAGGAATTCCCCACAGCAGCCACGGCACCACCTTTGGCGCTATCCGCAAGCCGAAATGCAGCACGCCGAGATAGATCAACCACAGCGGCGTCGAGATCACCATCTGCTGCGCCACCAGCACGCCGAACAAGGTGGCCGCGCCGGGCCGCGGTGGGCCGGCCGGCAGCGGTGGCGGCAAAGCGGCGTTGCCGGCCAAGGCGCGATCGAAGGCCAGCTCGACGGCGTCGTCACCCGAGGCTTCGCCCGAGAGATCAGCCGAGGCTTCGCTCAAAAGGTCGTTCGAAGGGTCGCTCGAAAGTTCAACGGATGGGCCAGCGCTTGCGGCCTGCGGCTCGTCGACGCGGGCCTTGCCCGGTGCCTCACTCGGTGCATCGCCTGCTTTACCGCTGGGTCCATGAGCGTCGGGTAAGTGTGGATCGGACACGGCCTGAGGTTCAACGCTGGCCAGGCCCGTCGCGCTGCCACTCGGTGCGCGGTCCAGGCCGTCGCCCGGGCTGAGCTCCAGCCGCTTCTGTGTCACTTCCCGGTTTCGCCGAACCACCAGCCAGCAAACCCACAACAGCAGCGCCGTCGTCAGCCAGCCGCTGGTGATCGCCTCCCAGTAGAAGCTGGCCGCCCCGGCAACTGCAGCACGTTGCAACAGCACGCCGATGCCGATCGAAGCCAGCGCCAAAAGGGCCAGCACCCACGGGCTGGCGTGCACATCTTCCAGCCGCGGGCGCCGCCAGACGGCGCCGCGCAGGCCCTCGCGAACCCAGGGCCAAGGCCCTTGTGACGGTGAATGAGGGTCTTGTTGATTTTGAGATGACATCTGAACGCTCCTGGTCGCCGATCGTAGCTGCGTGCAAAGCAAGCCCTTCGGGTTTAAGCTGCAACACACGAGGGCACACTGAACGCACAGGAGACATGACATGACCCGTCCTTGCAGTAACGCTGACCTGCTGGCCCACTACGCCGAGTACCACCGCGATCAGCGCAACATCGTGACCCATTGCGTTGGCATTCCGATGGTCGTGTTCGCGGTCGGCGTGTTGCTGGCGCGGCTGCATTTCAACTTCGGCGGCATGGAATTCACCCTCGGCTGGATCGCGCTGGCCTTGGCCGCCGCGTGGTACCTGAGCCGCCGTGGCGAGACCACGCTGGGGCTGGCCGTCTCCATCGGCATCGGCGTGCTGTTCGCGTTGGCGCATGGCGTGGCCGATGGCAGCACCGCCAGTTGGCTTGGCTGGGTGCTCAGCAGTTTCTTCGCCGGCATATTGATCCAGTTGATCGGCCACTATTACGAAGGCCGCGCGCCCGGGCCGGTCACCAACCCGTTCGCGCTGCTGATCGGGCCGCTGTTCATCGCCGCGCAAGGGCTCTTCGCCCTCGGCTGGAACCGCGCCTTGTTCGAAGAGATCGAACGCCGCGCCGGCCCGACCCACTTGCGCGATCTGGCTCACCCAGCCTGACCGGTCGGGGCTGCGGCCCGACCAGTCAGGCTGCCGACATCTCATCGTCGGCCGCTCAAGAATGGCCGCCAAGCTCGCCCACAACAAGATCGATGGCCCTAAAGACACCATGCGCCAAGCCACCGAACTTCTTTCGCAGTACGCGACCTACCACCGCGACCGCCGCAACATCGCGACCCATTTCATCGGCGTGCCGATGCTGGTGTTCGCGGTCGGTGTGCTGCTGGCGCGGCCCGCGTTCAGCGTCGGCGACTGGAGCCTGACGCCCGCGATGCTGGCCTGGGTGATGTCGACGCTGTGGTACCTGTCGCGCGGCAATTTGGTGCTCGCGCTGGCGGTCAGCGCCGCCAACGGCGTGCTGATCGCGCTCGGCCACGCGGTCGCGCAGCAAGGCGATGCCGCCTGGTGGGCCGGCGGTGTCGGCGGCTTCATCGTCGGCTGGGCGATCCAGTTCGTCGGCCACCATTACGAAGGCCGCAAGCCGGCGTTTGCCGATGACCTGGTCGGCTTGCTGGTCGGCCCGATGTTCGTTACCGCCGAAGCGATGTTTGCGCTCGGCTGGGATCGCCCGCTGCACGCGAAGATCGAAGCCCATGCCGGCCCGACGCTGATTCGCGAGATGCCGCGCGCGCCGATAAAGCCGTGAAGCCGTGAAGCCGATGAAGCCGATGAAGCCGTGAAGCCGTGAAGCCAAAAGCGTGAGGCCGGCCCTGGAAGCGACGGCCTGACCGGCGTCAGTGCCTCAGGTGTTCTTCGAGATCGAGATGGTCGGAAACTTCGACGAGAAGTCTTTGCTGCGCTGGGCGATTTTCACCGCCACCTGCCGCGCAATCGCCTTGTAGAGCGCGGCGATCTCACCGTCCGGGTGACTGACAACGGTCGGCGTGCCCGAGTCGGTCTGCTCGCGGATGCCGATGCTCAGCGGCAGCGCGCCGAGGTAGTCCATCTGGTATTCGGCTGCCATCTTCTTGCCGCCATCGGCGCCAAAGATATGCTCCACATGCCCGCAATTGCTGCACACGTGGACCGCCATGTTCTCGACGATGCCGAGAATCGGCACGCCAACCTTCTCGAACATCTTGATGCCGCGCCGCGCGTCGATCAGCGCGATGTCTTGCGGCGTGGTCACGATCACCGCGCCGGTCAGCGGCACGCGCTGGCTCAGCGTCAGCTGGATGTCACCGGTGCCAGGCGGCATGTCGACGATCAGGTAATCGAGGTCTTTCCAGTTCGTCTGCCGCAGCAGTTGGTCGAGCGCCTGCGTGGCCATCGGGCCGCGCCAGATCATCGCGTTGTCGGCCTCGACCAGAAAGCCGATCGACATCACCTGCACGCCGTGGTTTTCCATCGGCTCCATCGTCTTGCCATCGGCGCTCTCGGGCCGGCCTGACAGGCCGAGCATCATCGGCTGGCTCGGCCCGTAGATGTCGGCATCGAGAATGCCGACGCTCGCGCCTTCGGCGGCCAGCGCCAGAGCGAGGTTGACCGCGGTCGTGCTTTTGCCGACGCCGCCCTTGCCCGACGCCACCGCGACGATGTTCTTCACGTTCGGCAGCAGCTGCACGCCGCGCTGCACCGCATGCGAGACGATCTTCGTGGCCAGCTGCGGCTGCACCGCCGTCACACCCGGCAAGGCACGCACCGCCGCGCTCAGCGCTTCGCTCAGGCCCGCCAGCTGGCTTTTCGCCGGATAGCCCAGCTCCACCTCGAACGACACCGCGCCCCCATCGATGCGAAGGTTTTTCAGTTGACGGGTGCTGACGAAGTCTTTCCCAGTGTTCGGGTCGACGACGGTCTGGATTGCGGCGGTGACCGCCTGCTCGGTGAGGGCCATGGAATCGGTGGACTGGGTTGGATGCAAATGCGCCGGTTGGCGCGATCGGCCAGTCTAGCCCCTTGTCGAAGACCTTCGGCCGGGCGCCTGAAGTGCCTCGCGCGGGCCGTCGCACTCATCGGCTGCAGCGAGCATCAGCCTGCGGCAAGTCCAGGTTTACGTTCACTACTTTGTGCCGGGCCGCTTCTTAAAATTCCAGCTCCGGTGCGGCTGCGCGCTCTCGTGACCCTCTGACTTCGGACACCTCGACCATGAGCTCACTCGATTCCTGCCCGCCCCCGCGCAAGCTGGGCCCGAACGAAACCACCGGCTCGGTGCCGCAAGCCGAGCCGCACAAGCAGCCGGTGCCACGGGCGCCGAAGCCTGCGTTCAAGCCGGTCGACGCCGGCTGGTTGCAATGGGTCGCTGAAAACCGACTGCGCAATTGCTCGCCCGAAGCCATGATCGTCACGATGACGCAGGGCGGCCTCGACCCTTTGCAAAGCAGCGCGGCCATCGCCCGCATGGAATCCGACCCCGCCTTCCTGGCCGCGCGCAAGGTCCAGCAGCTTCAGTACAAGCTGGAATCGGTGATGGCGAACCAGCAAAAGCTGTGGGAACAATCGCCGACCTACACCGAAGTCGAGAAGCGGCAGAACGTTTCGCATGGCGAGTTGCTGGAGCGTTATGTCTGCAGCAGCCGGCCCTTGGTCTTGACGGACGTTGCGAAAGACTGGCCGGCGCTGAAGCACTGGTCACCGCACTACCTCAAAGACCATTTCGGCCACCTCGACCTGCAGCTTCAGGCCCAGCCCAGCGCCGACCCGAAGCACGAACCGAGCAAACCGAGCGCTCAGCGGCTGGTGCGCCTGTCGGTCTTTGTCGATCAGGTATTGGCCGGCGGTGCGCCGAGCAACTACCAGCTGGCGGCTCACAGCGAGGCGCTGCGCCGCCCCGACTTTGCCCCGCTGCTGAAAGACATCGGCGAGCTGCACCCGATCTGCAACCGCGCCGAATTACCGCAGCACGCATCGTTCTGGTTTGGCCCCGGCGGCACCGTGACGCCGCTGCAGCACGACACGCAAATGCTGATGCACACGCAGATCGTCGGCCGCAAGCGCTGGCGCTTCATCTCGCCGCTCGATACGCACCGCCTCTACAACTACTTCGGCGCCTACAGCCCGATCGATCTCGACGCGCCCGACTTCTACCGCTTCCCGGCCTTTCGCGATGTGAAGGTGCTGGAGGTGATTGCCGAGCCCGGCGATACCGTTTTCCTGCCGCTGGGCTGGTGGCATCAGGTGAAGTCGCTCGACGTCAGCCTGTCCTTCTCGTATTCGAACCTCGCGGTGCCAAACCAGTACACCTTCGCGAACCCGACGATCACGAACTGGACTTGAATCCCACCGCTGCATCGCAGCCGCTGCGATCACCATCCCACCCAGGGCCCGCGGCATGACAGCGCGGGCCCTGGCTTTGTCAGCCCCCGCCAGGCAAGACAAACGCAAAAGAACCGAAGAGAGGCGCAAGCGATAAGCCGCTCCTCGCGCCCGCTCGACCCCCACGCTCGCGCCTTTAAAATCAGCCGCTTGCGCGCCGGCACCCAGCCTGGCGCCTCGACCCGAGGCTCACCCATGACCCGCAAGCTCTTCGTTACCACTGCACTGCCGTACGCCAACGCGCCGTTCCACATCGGTCACATGATGGAGTACATCCAGGCCGACATCTGGGTGCGCTTCCAGCGCATGGTCGGCCATGAAGTGCACTTCGTCTGCGCCGACGATGCCCATGGCGCGCCGATCATGATTGCGGCAGAGAAGGCCGGCAAGACACCACAACAGTTCGTCGCTGAGATCGCCGCTGGCCGCAAGCGCTACCTCGATGGCTTTCACATCGGCTTCGATAACTGGCATTCGACCGACGGGCCTGAGAACCACCTGCTCGCGCAAGACATCTACCGTGCGCTGCGCAAGGAGGGGCTGATCGCCGAACGCGTGATCGAGCAGTTCTTCGACCCGGTCAAGAACATGTTCCTGCCCGACCGCTACATCAAGGGCGAGTGCCCGAAGTGCGGCGCGAAAGACCAGTACGGCGACAACTGCGAGGTCTGTGGTGCGGTCTATGCGCCGACCGATCTGAAGAACCCGTTTTCGGCACTCAGCGGCGCCACACCGGTGCTCAAGAGCAGCTCGCACTACTTCTTTCAGCTGTCGTCCGACCGCTGTGTCGAGTTCCTGAAGCAGTGGACCGGCGAGAACGCACCCGACGGCACGCCGCGCCTGCAGACCGAGGTGCTGAACAAGATCAAGGAATGGTTCGTCACCGACGAGCAAGGCCATGTCGGCCTGAACGACTGGGACATCAGCCGCGATGCGCCTTATTTCGGCATCGAGATTCCCGACGCGCCGGGCAAGTATTTCTATGTCTGGCTGGACGCGCCGGTCGGCTACCTCGCGTCGTTGAAGAACTACTTCGGCAAGACCGGCCAGGACTTCGAAGCCTTCATGGCCGACCCGGCGACCGAGCAGGTTCACTTCATCGGCAAGGACATCATCACCTTCCACACGCTCTTCTGGCCGGCGATGCTGCACTTCAGCGGCCGCAAGGTGCCGAACCACATCTACGTGCACGGCTTTCTCGCGCTCGGCGGCGAGAAGATGAGCAAGAGCCGCGGCACCGGGCTGTCGCCGCTGAAGTACCTCGAACTCGGCATGAACGCCGAATGGCTGCGCTATTACCTGGCCGCGAAGCTGAGCGCCAAGGTCGAAGACATCGAGTTCAGCCCGGAAGATTTCAGCGCGCGCGTGAACTCCGATCTGGTCGGCAAGTACATCAACATCGCAAGCCGCGCCGCGGGCTTTTTGAGCAAACGCTTCGGCGGCCAGCTGGGGGATATCTCCGACGACGGACAAGCCCTGCTCTCCCAATTGCGCGCCCAGCACGAAAACATCCGCGGCCTCTATGACGGGCGCGACTACGGCAAGGCCTTGCGCGAGGTGATGCTGTTGGCCGACCGCGTCAATGAATATGTCGACGCCAACAAGCCCTGGGAACTCGCCAAGCAGCAAGGTGCCGATGTGCGCCTGCACGACGTGTGCACCGTGTGTGTCGAAGCCTTCCGTCTGCTGACGATCTACCTGAAGCCAGTGCTGCCGCAACTTGCCGCAGCGGTCGAGTCCTTCCTCAACGTGCCGCCATTGCGCTTTGCCGATGTCGAGCAATCGCTGGGCAAGCACACCATCGGCGAATACAAGCACCTGATGCAGCGCGTCGACCCGAAGATGCTCGACGCGCTGTTCGAGCCGCCGGTGATCGCGCTGCCGCCGCCCGGTGGCGAGCCGATCGCCCCGGAGATCAAGATCGACGACTTCACCAAGGTCGATCTGCGCATCGCGAAGATCGTCAACTGCGAGCACGTCGAAGGCTCCGACAAGCTCTTGCGTCTGACGCTCGATGTCGGCGAAGGCAAGACACGCAACGTCTTCAGCGGCATCAAGAGCGATTACGAGCCGGCCGACCTGATCGGCAAGCTCACCGTGCTGGTGGCCAACCTTGCGCCGCGCAAGATGAAGTTCGGCATCAGCGAAGGCATGGTGCTGGCCGCGTCGCACACCGACGAGAAGGCCGAGCCCGGCGTCTACGTGCTGGAGCCTTTCCCTGGCGCCACGCCGGGCATGCGCATTCGCTGATCAGTCGAGTTAGCATTCGTTCCCGCGTTCGGCAGGCAGCCAAACGCGGGCCGATCCCTTCAACGAACGACACCGAACGCACCCCTTGGGATTTCTCGACGACCTCAAACGCAAAGCCGACGCGCTGAAAGGCCAGCAGACGCAAGACCTCGCGCTGCTCGCACGCAACACCGAAGCGGCCGAGACGGCCTGCAAGATGGCGCTGCAGTATTGGCTCGAACTGGCGCCGCAACTGAACGTGTTGCAGCCTACCTCGCCGGTGCGCTATTCGTTGGACAGCCGCACCGCCGTGGACGGCCTGGTGCGCTGCGACTTCCGCGTCGACTCGCGCCGCAAGCGCCTGCGCGAGCAGGAGGTGACGGACTTCGTGGTGCTGCACGGCCTGCAGAAATCCGGGCGGCGCATGGCGATGAGCAAAGACTTCCCGCCCGAAGTCGAGCGCCTGGAAGGCCGCCTGCGGCAAGCCGGCATCACCCCCGACACCCAAACCCTGCGCGACCCGGCCAATGGCCGCCTGCAGGAAGTGCGTTTCGCCTTCATCGCCGACTTCACGCTGACCCTGCGGCTCACGCCCGACCACGATGCCGGCACGATGCGCTTCCAGCTCGCCAACTTCGATCACCTGGAAACGCTCAACATCGAGTTCCCGGCCTCGGCCGTCAGCACCGAACTGATGGATGAACTGGCACGCTGGCTGACCGGCGAGTCGCATCGCTTCTTGCAAATGGGCGGTAGCCTGCGGCGCATCGAAAGCTGAAAAACAGCCGCTGCAGCCGGCCGACATTCCACCCCGCATCGGGCTGCGCCGAGGCCGCTAAAATGGCGGACTTCACTCTGGCGCCGCCTTCGGGCGCGACGACTCCCATGCCGCTGTTCTGGAAAGCCTACAAATCGGATGTCACCTCGTTCATCGAGGAGATGAAAAAGAAGAAGCCCACGCTGGAAGAAGAACAGCGCCAGGGCCGCGCGCTGCTGTGGGACAAGAGCATCGACCGCTCAACCCAGTCCGAATTCCAGGACGCCCGCATCGCGCAGCAGCCTTACGTTTACAACACCAAGCATTGAGAGCCAGGGCCCGCCAGGCTCTCCCCCCTCCCCTTGCATCGCCCGTGAAGAACGAGGCCCTGACTTCATCGCCGCATGACGCGGCGCTGCTGCCCAGCGTGGTGGACAACGTGGCCGTCGCCCGCCTGTACGGCGAGCCGCTGTTCACGATGCCGACGGATCTCTACATCCCGCCGGACGCGCTGGAGGTCTTTCTCGAAGCCTTCGAAGGCCCGCTCGATCTGCTGCTCTACCTGATCCGCAAGCAGAACTTCAACATCCTCGACATCCCGCTGGCCAGCGTCACGCGCCAGTACCTGGCTTACGTCGACCAGATCCGCAAGACCAACCTCGAGCTCGCCAGCGACTACCTGTTGATGGCGGCGATGCTGATCGAGATCAAGTCGCGCATGCTGCTGCCGCCCAAGAAGGTGGCCGAAGGCGCGGAAGCCGAAGACCCGCGCGCCGAACTCGTGCGCCGGCTGCTGGCCTATGAGCAGATGAAGATCGCTGCCGCAAGGCTCGATGCGCTGCCAGTGATCGGCCGCGATTTCCTGCGCGCGCAGGTCACGGTGGAACAGTCGCTGACGATCCGCTTTCCCGATGTCGATGTCGATGAGCTGCGCGCCGCCTGGCAAGACGTGCTCAAGCGCGCGAAGCTGAACCAGCATCACACGATCACCCGCGAAGAACTCAGCGTGCGCGAGCACATGAGCATCGTGCTTCGCCGCCTGCAAGGCCGGCGCTTCGCAACCTTCGAAGAGCTTTTCGAGACTTCGCGTGGCCCGCAAGTCCTGGTCGTCACCTTCATCGCGATGCTCGAACTGGCCCGCGAGCGCCTGCTCGAAATCACCCAAGCCGAAGCATTTGCGCCGATCTACGTGCGCTTGGCTTATCAAACGATCTAATTGCGCTCAACGCCAGACTCGCGCGCTGTGCCCCCCATTTTTCGTATCCCCTTCGGCGCCCGCTCGGCCATTCAGCTGTGGTTAGACTGCGCGCCATCGTTGCTGGAGAACCTTTGATGCAAGAAGCCGCCGTTCGAATTCATCCCCGCTGCACACCGCCCGCACCGGTCACCGAAGAGCGATGGTCGGTGGCTGCGATCGAAGCCCTGTTCGAACTGCCGTTCATGGAGCTGCTGTTCCAGGCGCAGACCGTTCATCGCGAAAACTTCGACCCGACCGAAGTGCAGCTGTCGACCTTGTTGTCGATCAAGACCGGCGGCTGCCCGGAAGACTGCTCTTATTGCCCGCAGGCCGCGCGCTATGACACCGGCGTCGAAGCCAGCAAGCTGATGGAGATCGAAGCGGTGCTCGATGCCGCGCGCCGCGCGCAGGCTGCAGGCGCTACGCGCTTTTGCATGGGCGCCGCCTGGCGCGGCCCGAAAGACCGCGACATCGAAAAAGTGGCGCAGCTGATCAGCTCGGTCAAGGCCCTGGGCCTGGAGACTTGCGCGACGCTCGGCATGCTCGACGACGGCCACGCCGAAGCGCTGCAGGAAGCCGGACTCGACTACTACAACCACAACATCGACACCGCGCCCGACAAGTACGCCGACATCATCAGCACCCGCCAATACCAGGACCGCCTGGACACGCTGAACCGCGTGCGCGGCGCTGGCGTGAAGGTGTGCAGCGGCGGCATCGTCGGCATGGGCGAGACCCGCTCGCAACGCGCAGGCCTGGTGGCTGCGCTGGCCAACATGGACCCGTACCCCGAATCGGTACCGATCAACAACCTGGTGCAGGTCGAAGGCACGCCGCTTCATGGCGGCTCGCAGATCGACCCGCTCGAATTCGTGCGCACGATCGCGGTGGCCCGCATCACGATGCCGAAGGCGCGCGTTCGCCTGTCGGCCGGCCGCCAGCAAATGGGCGAAGCGATCCAGACGCTGTGCTTTGCCGCTGGCGCCAATTCGATCTTCTACGGCGACAAGCTGCTGACCACCGGCAACCCCGATGTGCAGGCCGACCGCGAGCTGCTCGACAAACTGGGCATGAAGACGTCATGAGCGCGCCGAAAGCCAGTGCCGAGCCGGGCCTCTATGGCGGTGCGGCGCCCGCAGCCACGACAGAGCGCAAGCCGATCACGCTGCACCGCCTGCGCGAGATGCAGGCGGCCGGCGAGCCGATCAGCATGCTGACCTGCTATGACGCGAGCTTCGCCAAGCTGCTCGACCGCGCGGGCGTCGATTGCCTGCTGATCGGCGACTCGCTGGGCATGGTGCTGCAAGGCCGCTCCAGCACCTTGCCGGTCACGCTGGAAGAGACGGCTTATCACCTGCGCAGCGTGAGTGCGGGCAACCGCCACGCCTTCGTGATCGGCGACATGCCCTTTGGCAGCTACCAGGAATCGCGCGAGCAGGCGATGCGCAGCGCCACCGTGCTGATGCAGGCCGGCGCGGAGATGGTCAAGCTCGAAGGCGGCGGCTGGACGACGGACACCGTGCGCTTCCTGGTCGAGCGCGGCGTGCCGGTGTGCGCCCATCTGGGGCTCACACCGCAGTCGGTGCATGCGCTGGGGGGCTACCGCGTTCAGGGCCGAAGCGCCGATGGCGCCGCCACCTTGCTGCAGCACGCGCGTGAGTTGTCGGATGCCGGCGCGGCGATGGCCGTGCTCGAACTGGTGCCATCAGCGGTCGCGCGCGAGATCACCCGCCAGGTCGCGATGGCCACGATCGGCATCGGCGCCGGCCAGGCCTGTACCGGCCAGGTGTTGGTGCTGCATGACATGCTGGGCATCACGCAAGGCAGGCTGCCGCGCTTCGTCCGCAACTTCATGGAAGGCGCGCCATCGATCGAAGCTGCGATTGCTCGCTACGTGGCCGACGTGAAATCGCGCAGCTTCCCCGATGATTCGCTTCACGGTTATCAGTGAACCGGGCCGCACAAGCGCCTTCAGTCACTTACGTTGAAAACCGCTCATCCTGATTGTTAGATTCCTGGCTTGCCTCTGCGACCCGCTTGGCAGACATCTCCGCGACTCTCCCTGAGCCACCCGCTCCCTTCATCGCTTCCAACCGCGCCGTCACACGCGCGCTGACCCATGCAGATCATTCACACCACGGCCGAACTGCGTGCCGCCTTGGCCAGCCCGGGCGCCTGCGCGTTCGTGCCCACGATGGGCAACCTGCACGCCGGCCATCTCGCGCTGGTCGAACAGGCGCGTACGCACGGCTTGCCGGTCGTCACCAGCATCTTCGTCAACCGGCTTCAGTTTGCGCCGCACGAAGACTTCGACCATTACCCGCGCACGCTGGCGCGCGACGCCGAGATGCTGCGCGAAGCCGGCTGCAACATCGTCTTCGCGCCCGACGAGCACGAGCTGTACCCGCGCCCGCAGACCGTGAAGGTGCATCCCGACCCGGCGCTGGCCGACATCCTCGAAGGCCAGTTCCGGCCTGGCTTCTTCGTCGGCGTCAGCACCGTCGTGATGAAGCTCTTCGCCTGCGCGTTGCCGCGCGTGGCGGTGTTCGGCAAGAAGGACTACCAGCAGTTGATGGTGATCCGCCAGGTCGTTCAGCAGATGGGCTTGCCAATCCGCATCGAAGGCAGCGAGACGCGTCGCGCCGACGACGGGCTCGCGCTGTCATCGCGCAACGGCTACCTCAGCGAAGCCGAGCGC
Organism: Burkholderiales bacterium; assembly: GCA_903643055.1. The sequence continues at coordinate 13,980 of CAHJWV010000280.1, forward strand.
ATCGAAGCACTGGCGCTCGGCCAATCATTGCGCTGGCTGGCCGATGCCTACCGCGCCCGGCCGCATGCGTTGAACGACCTGGAAGGCCAGGCGCTGCAACAGCTGTCATCGCGCGGCTGGCGTCCCGACTACCTGACTGTGCGCCGCCGCAGCGACCTGCTGCCGCCAGGCGCCGCCGACTCCGCCCACCCGCTGGTGGCATTGGGCGCGGCCCGCATCGGCAACACCCGCCTGATCGACAACCTCGAGTTCTGACGCGCGGCCTGAGCGACAGGCGACAGGCCGGCGACCGCGCGCCGATGAGGGATTCACGCGCCTGGCCGAAATGCGGGTGCGGGAAACCGCACGCACACCCGCACGCCCCGGCCCCCGTCACCGCTTTGCAGCGTGGCCGCCGCGCCGTGCAGCCGGGCGATGTCTTTGACGATGGCCAGCCCCAACCCGCTGCCGGTGCCCTGCGCATGGCGGCCGCGCTTGAAGCGTTGCCAGACCGCCGCTTGTTCATCGGCCGCGATGCCGCCGCCATCGTCTTCCACACACAGTTCGACGCCGTCATCCTGCGCGTTAGTTCGAATCGTGATGCGGGCGCCTCGGCCGGCGTATTCGATCGCGTTGTGAATCAGGTTGCCCAGCAGTTCAGACAACAGCGTCGGGTCGCCCGGCACCCAGGCCGGTTGCAGCTCAAAGCCGAGGTCTTGATCGGCATCCAGTGACGGCTGCAGCCATCGATCGGCCGCTTCGGCCACGAGCCGGCTCAAATCCAATCGCTGCTGCAGAGGATTCGAATCGAGCGCCGTCGCCTCGGCACGGGCCAGCAGCAGCAATTGATGAGCGACGCGTGCACCGCGCTCGGCAGCGGCGTTCAAACGTTCCAGCGTCGGCCGCAGCTCGGGCGGATGCGGCGTCTGCAGGGCCTGCGCCGTCTCGATCCGCAACACCGCCAGCGGCGTTCGCAACTGATGCGCCGCATCGGCGACAAAGGCGCGCTGCGCTGCGGCCACTTCGCGCAGCCGGGCGAACAGGTCGTTCAACGCATGCACGAAGGTCACGACTTCCCCCGGCACCGATCGGGTGTCGACGGCTTCGAGCCGATCGGGCGTGCGCGAGGCGACATCCATCGCTGCCAGGTGCAGCGGCCGCATCCCGCGGCTCACGGCGACCATCGCCCTTGTTCCTTCTGGCAATCTCCTTGGTCTTCGGCCTGGAAGCGATGCGCTACCCGATGGGCAACTTCAGCCGCCCGGGGCCGGGGCTCTTCCCGGTCGTGGTCAGCGCTTTGCTGTTCCTGATCGGGCTGATCACCACCGTGCGCTCGCGCTTCATTGCGCAGGTGCCGATGGAGTTCAACGCCAAGAACATCGCGATCATCCTGGCCAGCCTGTGCGGCTTCGCGTTGATCTCCGAATACCTGCACATGATCGCCGGCATCGTGTTCTTGGTGTTCTGCGCCTCGTTCGCCGGCACCGCGTCTTATTCGATCGTCCGCAACCTCAAGGTGTCGGCGGGCCTGATCCTCGTGGCCTTGGCCTTTCAAAAGCTGCTCGGCTTCAACCTTCCACTTTATTGATTGCCGATGGACGTCCTGCACAAGCTCGCGTTTGGTTTCGAACACGCACTGACCTGGCAGAACATCCTGTTCTGCGCCATCGGCTGCACCGTGGGCACGCTGGTCGGGCTGTTGCCGGGCCTGGGCCCGCTCGCAACGATCAGCATCCTGCTGCCGCTGACCTATTCGATCCCGACCAGCGGCGCGCTGATCATGCTGGCGGGCATTTATTACGGGGCGCAGTATGGCGACAGCGTGAGCGCCATCACGATGAAGATCCCGCATGCCAGCAGCATCGTGGCCTGCATCGATGGCTATCAGATGACGCTCAAAGGGCAGACGGGCCTCGCGCTCTTCACGGCAGGCGTCTCCAGCTTCATCGGTGGCACCGTCGCGATCCTGGTGTTGTCGTTCCTAGCGCCAACGCTGGGTGATGTCGCCTTCCTGTTCGGGCCGGCCGACTATTGCGCGTTGATGTTGGTCGGCTTCGTCTGCGTCAGCTTCGTCACCACCGGCAGCCTGCTCAACGGCATGGCCATGTGCCTGATCGGCGTGCTGCTCGGGCAGATCGGCACCGACGTCAACAGCGGCCAGCCGCGCTTCACGATGGACCTGCCCTTCCTGGCCGAAGGGGTGGGCCTGGTCAGCATTGCGCTGGGCTGCTTCGGCATTGCCGAGATCACCAAAAACCTCGACAACCGCGACGAGCGCACGCCCTTCAACGGCGCGATCAAGCTGATGCCGACCTGGGCCGAGTTCAAGCGCATCATCCCGAGCGCACTGCGCGGCAGCGTGATCGGCTCGATCCTGGGCATCCTGCCCGGCGGCGGCCCGGTGATTGCGCAGTTTGCCGCCTATGCGGTCGACAAGAAAGTGAGCAAATACCGGCATGAGATCGGCTCCGGCGCGATCGAAGGCGTGGCCGGACAGGCGGCTGCCGACGAGGCCGCGGCGCGCACCAGCTTCATCCCGCTGATGAGCATCGGCATTCCCGAGAACGCCGTGATGGCGCTGATGATGGCGGCCTTCATCATCATGGGCATCCAGCCCGGGCCGAACATGATCGCCGGCCACCCCGACCTGTTCTGGGGGCTGGTGGCCAGCATGTGGGTCGGCAACTGTTTCCTGATCACGCTCAACGTGCCGCTGGTGCGCTACTGGCTGTCGGTGTTCAAGATCCCGTATGCAGTGCTCTTCCCGTCGATCCTGTTCTTCTGCTGCATCGGCACCTTCAGCGTCAACAACAACCTCGACGACATTTTCATCACCGCCGTGTTCGGCTTCGCCGGCTACATGTTCATGCGGCTTGATTTCGATGCAGCGCCATTGATGCTCGGCTTCATCCTCGGCCCGATGCTGGAAGAGAACCTGCGGCGGGCGCTGCTGCTGAGCCGCGGGCACTTCGGCGTTTTTTTCACCCGGCCGATCAGCGGCACCCTGCTGTGCCTGATCGGCGTGTTCATCGCATGGCAGGTGCTACCGTCGTTTGCCAAATCAGCAAAGCGCGCGGTGCCGGCCCGACGACGGTGACCCAGCCTATTTGCTAACGCGGTTCATGCGCGGCGCGGGCCGAAGGCAGCAGCGAACTCCCGCGTCAGCTCGGTGGCCGAGATCTCCTTGCAACCGGTGGCGTTCTGGCCTGACCACAGCGGCGAAAAATCGCCGCTGCCCTGGCGCTCGGCCTGCGCACGCAGCGGCGCCATCGCAGCCGCGGCCAGCGGAAAGGCCGGCAGCTCGCCGTCCAGCTGCTGCAGTTCACGGATGAAACGATTGACGATGCCGCGCGCCGGCCGGCCGGTGAACAGGCGCGTCAGTGTCGTCAGCCGCGCGGCATCGCTCTTCAGGGCCGTGCGGTGCACCGCGCTCGTCGTCGTCTCCGGGCACAGCAGATAAGCGGTACCGATCTGCACACCGGCCGCCCCAAGCGACAGCGCCGCTTCGATGCCGGCCCGATCGGCCACGCCGCCGGCGGCAATCACCGGCACGCTCACCGCCTTCACCACCTGCGGCAGCAAGGCGAAGGTGCCCAGCTGAGCCGACAGGTCGTCAGATAAAAAATGACCGCGGTGGCCGCCGGCCTCCAGGCCTTGCGCGATGACCGCGTCAACGCCTTGCGCCGCCAGCCAGCGCGCCTCATCGACCGTGGTGGCCGACGACAGGATCTTCGCGCCACTGGCGCGCACCCGCGCCAGCAGGTCGGTCGTCGGCAGCCCGAAATGAAAGCTCACGACAGCAGGCTTCAGTTCCTCGACCACCTCGGCCATCGCGGCATGAAACGGTACGCGCGGCGGCACGGCCGGCAGCTGCGAAGGGTCGATGCCGAACTCGGCGTAGTAAGGCGCCAACGCATGCCGCCATGCCGCCTCGCGGGCTTCGTCGGGCTCGGGCGCGGTGTGGCAAAAGAAGTTCAGATTGAAAGGCCGGTCGGTGGCGGCCCGGATCGCAGCCACCTCCTGGCGCACCGCGTCGGGCGTCAACATCGCACAAGGCAGCGAGCCCAGCCCGCCGCCCTGGCATACCGCCGCCGCCAGCGCACTGCCCTGCACGCCTGCCATCGGTGCCTGGATGAGCGCAATCTCGGTGCCGAACCCTTGCTGCCAGTTCATTCGAACTCCTTGTTCAATGCCTCGCTGCGAACAAATCGGCTAACACAACACCATCACGCAGCATCAACTGACCGGCCTTTTCCTTGAAAGACCGGCGGCGCTGACCCGGCTCACTGCTTCGCCGTCGCCCGCACGCCCAGCTTGAAGCCGATCATCGCGCGCAGCTTGTTCGGCACCACCGGCTTGATCAGCACATGGAAATCGTTCGCTTGCGCCGCCGATTCATGGCCGGTCATCGTGCTGCCGGTAACGAGGATCGCCGGCACCTTGGCGCCGAAACGATCACGCACGGCCTGGATGGCTTCCAGGCCGGTACGCCCCTGCTCCAGGCGGTAATCGGCAATCAGCAGATCGGGCGTGATCGCGTTCTGATCGGCATTCGCAGCCCAATTGCTGACGGCGGCCACGCTGTCGAACAGGGCCACCGTCGCACCCCAGCCGCTCAGCAGCACCTCCAGCCCGCCGCGCACCGAGGGTTCATCTTCGACGACCACGATGAGGCGATGGTCGAGCGTCAGCCCCAATTGCCCTTTGCCGGGCAGCGCCGCCGCCTTGGCACGCGGCGCCTTGCCGATCGGCACATGCAGCGTGAACACCGTGCCGCGGCCCGGTTCGGAGCGCAACGACATCGGCGCCTGGATCAACTCGGCCAGCCGCTTGACGATCGCCAGGCCCAGGCCCAGGCCCTTGCGCTGCTGCGGAGACAAGGTCTCGTGGTACGGCACTTGGTAGAACTCTTCGAAGATGCGCTCTTGCTCGCGCTCGCGAATGCCGACACCGGTGTCCCACACCTGCAGCAGCAGGCGCTCGCCACGGCGGCGGCAGCTGACCAGCACCGTGCCATCGTTGGTGTAGCGGATCGCGTTCGACACCAGATTGCGCAAGATGCGTTCGACCAATAACGGGTCGGCGAAGATGTTGCGGGCGTGGCCGCGAAATCGCAGCGCCAGGCCTTTCT
>CAHJWV010000281.1 GCA_903643055.1 Burkholderiales bacterium
AGAACGTCATACCTTCATTGCACCGGCTCAACGAGATCGGCGTCGAGATCTCGATCGATGACTTCGGCACGGGTTATTCCTCATTGGCTTACCTGACCACCTTGCCGATCAGTGAATTGAAGATCGACCGCTCATTCGTGCGCGATCTCGGCATGACGCCTCAAAGCTCGGCAGTCGTTACCGCGATCATCGCGCTGGCCCGATCGTTGGGCTTGAGGGTGATTGCCGAAGGCGTCGAAAACATGCGGCAAATGGAAGTGCTTCATCGACTGGGGTGCGTGATCATGCAGGGCTTTCTCTTCAGCAAGGCGCAACCTCCGGATCTGCTGGAGCAATGGTTGGAGCAGACCATTCTTCCGCGCAAGGCGCCCTGGATCGTCAATGCCGACGAAGCCGACGCCAATGAAATGATGCGTGCAGCCATCGAGGCACGCGGCCGGTTCACGCCGTTGGGCTGATCGATTACCCACCTCTTCTTTCTGGTTGGACTTGATGGACTCGTCGCACGCTGTCGCACCGCGAACCGGCGCAGAAATGCTGCCACCCCAACTCGCCAAGGCGGCGCTACGCCGTCTGGTTATGGAGAAACTGGAGCCCACGCCGGAAAACTACACGCGGGCTTATCAGCAAGAAGCCGGCGTGCCGACCACGACCACGACCACATCGGCGGCCGCCGTGCCCACCGCACAGCCTGGGCGAGAAGAGATGGCGGCCCAAGCGGCTGCCCTGGCCGACCTCATCGATCGCATCGTGCGTGGCATCCAGCGCGGGGGCAAGCAGTGGACTGCGGCCCGCAAGAAAGACAGCCTGCAACGCGTTTTGTCGAGCACACGCACCGACTCGCAGCGCCTGCAGCAGCGGCTGAGCCAGCTCGTGACGGGATGGGACAGCGACACGGTGGATGCCGCGATCGACCCTGAGGCAGAACCCGCGGCCACCAGCGATGCGCCAGGCGGCAGCGCGCCGGTAGAAGCTTCTCTGCCCATCGCGGCACCCATCGCCGCACCCATCGCGGCGCCAACCGGCACCAACGACACCGCACAGGCCGCAGCGCCCGCTTCGACACGCTGGCCGCAGATCGTCACGAGCTTGGGCGATGCCGTGCAGAAGGCGCTGCCTCCGGCGCCATCACCGAACGACGAACTCTCGCAAGCGCTTTTGTCATTGACACAGTCAATTTCCGACCGTGGGCCGATGCCGGGGCAAGAAGAAGCGCTGGAGCAACTTTGCCAGCGCGCCGGGCGCGTGCTGCAGCACCGCCATCACCTGATCGATCAACTCAGCGGATTGTGCAAAGAGCTGACGGTCAGCCTGACCGATCTGGCTGAAGACGACAGCTGGGCCCAGGGGCAGTGCGATGCGATGCAGTCCGAGATCGAGCATGGCTTGACCGCGCGCAGCGTGCGTGTCGTCAGCGAATTGCTCAGCAACACGCGGGGCCGGCAGCAGCAGCTTCGGCAAGAGCGAGCGAACGCCCGCGATTCACTGAAGACGCTGATTCATCAGATGCTCAGTGAACTCGGTGAATTGGGGTCGCAGACCGGCCGCTTCCATGAAAACCTGGGGCGCTACGCCGGTGTCATCGAGAAAGCCGATTCGCTCGAAAGCCTGGCCGGCACCGTGCGCGAAATGGTCGAAGAGAGCCGGACGGTTCAATCGCTGGTGTCTCAGGCGCAGGGCCGTTTGCAGTACGAGCATTCACGTGCAACGGATCTGTCAGAAAAGGTGATCGAACTCGAAACCGAGCTGCGCCGCCTGTCGGCCGAAGTGTCGACCGATCAACTGACCCAAATCGCCAACCGTCGCGGCCTGATGCAAGCCTTCGAAGCCGAGCGTGCGCGGCTGGAACGCGATGGGACGCAGCTGTCGATCGGTTTGCTCGATGTCGACAATTTCAAGCGTCTGAACGATGAACTCGGCCACGGCGCAGGCGACAAGGCGCTGGTGTCTCTCGCCGAAGTCGTCACCAAAGCCTTAAGACCCACCGATCTGGTGGCGCGTTATGGAGGCGAAGAGTTTGTGGTGTTGCTGCCAAACACACCGGTCGCCGAAGGCGAGCAAATCCTGACGCGCCTCCAACGTTCATTGACTGGCGGACTGTTCATGCACGAACAACGTCAGATCTTCGTCACGTTCTCCGCAGGCGTCACGGCTTACCGCCCCAGTGAGCGCATTGAACTGGCGCTGGAGCGCGCCGATGAGGCGCTATATGAAGCGAAGCGGACGGGGAAGAACCGGACCTGCATTGGGTGAGGCATTTCCAATGGTTTGGAGGGCGCTGCCCGTCAATTCAAACAAGCTGTCACCAGCGCCTTGATTCCTGAAGCTGCTCGGTCAGAGCGCAGATCACAGGCGTGTGTCCGCCCGAGCCGAGCGAGCTGCTCACCAGGCTCTGGCTCTTGTAGCCGGACAGCGTGTGCGGATGCTAGTGGCCCTCAAGCTCAGCGATGCGCGCGTTGCCAGGGAACCAGGCGGCGGCATTGCCGGTGGCCCCGGCCGCACCACCGGCCACTTGATTGCTTTGGGCATCGGGCTGGCCTTTGCCGGAATAGACGCTGCCCAGGGCCACGGGCCGGTCGACATCACCCTCGATGAAAC
>CAHJWV010000282.1 GCA_903643055.1 Burkholderiales bacterium
CATACGAGATAAGCTAGTGACTGGAGTTCAGACGTGTGCTCTTCCGATCTGATGCCTTCGGGCGTTTCGGCGGTATGCAGGGTATCGAGAGACACAGCGGCAAAGGCGCGGCGCAGTCAGGCTGGCGGCTCGCAGCGCCTACCGGCCATCGCCGGGCCCGTGTCATCGGTTCTTCCGGCCGGGCCTTCGACGAAGCCCTCTTCACGCCACCGGGCCAGTCCCTCATTGCAGATGCGGCCCATCGGCCCTCCCATAATTTATGTTGTTATGCCAAAGATTCTAGAGCCTGTTCACACCCTGCAAGCACCTGGGTCCTACAGCTGGATGACGACGGTATCGGCCAGATCGTCATGCAGGCAGCGGCGAGACGCCCTGAAGATGAAGAGCGAATCGATGAGCCAGAACATCTCGGCCACCGGCTGCGCAACACCCAGCAGCGAGGGAATGCCTTCGCGCACGCAGACCAGCCGGATGAACGATGCCGGCGTGCCGTCGCGGCGCACGACACGGATGCCCACCATCGCCTTGCCGATGGTCTGGGCCCGCGTGATCAGGAGGTAAGCATTCGGAATGAAGTAGCACAGGAAATTGCCGATCGCATCGCCAAGGTGGATGTCCCACGCATCGCCGTCATCGTTGAAGGCATCCCAGGGCGTGACCCGCGAGATCAGCCACATCACCGCCATCGCGATCAACATGTCGATCACCGCCGCGCCAAAGCGACTCGATCGGCTGGCCAGCGTGACCCGGCCGGGCCAGGGCGGCTCGACCTCGTCCACTGAAGACCGGGGCGGTGCGAAGCGGTTGTCTTCTGGCTCAAGGCTCATGGCGGCTTTCAGGCAAGCTGCAAGGAGGGCGATTCTAGGGTGTGCGCACGCTGCTTGACTGCCCGTGCCGTGGCGTAGGGGGTGCCGGCAACGGCCTTCGGTTTGGCCCGGCCCGCGCCGGGGGAAGCGCAGAATCAGCCACCCCGATCCCGGAGACACCGATGAATGCCGCCCACCCTTGGCCCGCGTCGCAAGCTGCTGCGGTGCGCACCGTTCCGGACGTGATGCGCGAGGCGCTGCTCGATCGCTTCGGCGAGCGCTGCTCCAGCTTCAAGGCCGTGCGCGAACAGCACGGCCGCGATGAATCGCCGCTCGATGCGCCCCCGCCCGAGCTGGTGGTGTTTTGCGAAAGCACCGACGATGTCGCCTCCGTGTTGGCGCTGGCCGACCGCTATGGCGTGCCGGTGATTCCTTTCGGCGCCGGGTCGTCGCTCGAAGGCCATTTGCTCGCGGTACACGGCGGCATCAGCCTCGACCTCGGCCGCATGCGCAGCATCGTGGCGCTGCATCCGGAAGACCTGACCGTCACGGTGCAGGCGGGCGTCACCCGCATGCAGCTCAACGACGAGATCCGCCACAGCGGCCTGTTCTTTCCGATCGACCCCGGCGCCGATGCCACGCTGGGCGGCATGAGCGCCACCCGCGCCAGCGGGACCAACGCGGTGCGCTACGGCACGATGCGCGAGAACGTGCTTGGCCTGACCGTCGTCACTGCGCAAGGCGAGGTGATCCGCACCGGCACGCGCGCCCGCAAGTCATCGGCCGGCTACGACCTGACGCGGCTGATGATCGGCAGCGAAGGCACGCTCGGCGTGATGACCGAAATCACCGTGAAGCTCTACCCGCTGCCTGAAGCCATCTGCGCGGCCACCTGCAGCTTTCCTTCGGTGGATGCGGCGGTGCGCACGACGATCCAGCTGATTCAGCTCGGCGTACCGATCGCGCGTTGCGAGCTGCTCGATGCGCATGCGGTGCGCGCCGTCAACCGGCATGACCAACTCGCACTCGCCGAAGCGCCGATGCTGCTGATGGAGTTCCATGGCAGCGCGGCGGGCGTGGCCGAGCAGGCCGCGACCGTGCAGGAGATCGCGGCCGAGTATCAGGGCGCTGGCTTCCAATGGGCGACCACGCCAGAAGAGCGCACCCGGCTCTGGACAGCACGGCACCGCGCCTATTTCGCCGGCCTGCAAACGCGCCCCGGCTGCCGCACCGTGACCACCGACACCTGCGTGCCGATCTCGCGCCTGGCCGAGTGCATCAACGACAGCGTGGCCGAAGCCGATGCCTCGGGCCTGCCGTACTACATCGTCGGCCATGTCGGCGATGGCAACTTCCACCTCGCTTACCTGATCGACCCGGCCCAGCCCGCAGAGCGCGAACTTGCCGAGCGCCTGAACGAGCAGCTGGTGCGGCGCGCGTTGCGCCTGGGCGGCACCTGCAGCGGCGAGCACGGCATCGGCCTGCACAAGATGGAGTTCCTGAAGGAAGAGGCGGGCAGCGGCGCGATCGCGATGATGCGCCGGGTCAAGCAGGCGCTTGATCCGAAGAACATCCTGAACCCCGGAAAGATCTTCATCTGACCGAGCTGCAGGCGTGGGTTGCGGCGCTTGCCCCACGCGTCATCCAGCCTGCTGACACCACGCTGTCAGCAGGCTTCGCGCAGCATCGCGGCTTCGGTGGGCAGTGCATGGCCATGGTGTCAGCATCGCGCCTCCAGCCCCTTCTTCAGCCCAAGGACCGCGCCATGAAATTCGCCTACACCATCGTCTACGTGGCCGATGTCGCTGCCTCGCTCGCCTTCTTCGAACAAGCCTTCGGCCTCACGCGCCGCTTTCTCCATGAGAGCGGTGGCTATGGCGAACTGGAGACTGGGAGCACCACCTTGTCATTCGCAAGCCACGAGGTGGCCCGCGGCAACCTGGGCCACGACTATGTGGCCGCCGATGGCTCGGCCCAGCCGCTGGGCATCGAAGTCGGCCTGGTCACCGATGACGTTGCCGCGGCCTGCGATCGCGCCGTCCGGGCCGGCGCCACCTTGCTGGCGCCGCCGGTCGTCAAACCCTGGGGCCAGACAGTGGCTTATGTGCGCTGCCCCGACGGCACGCTGGTCGAGCTGTGCACCGAGGTCAGTGCATGACTGCCGCGGCTGGCGCCCGCCCTCGCGCGCACATGCCCCCGGCCTTGCCGAAGAGCCCGCGCAACTGGATCGCCGTGGCCTGCGCCGATCATGTGGCGCGCGGTCTGTCTGCCGGTGTCATGCAGGTCGGCCATGGCAAGCTGGCGCCCTTGAAGCGGGTGTCGCCGGGCGACCGCGTTGCCTACTACTCGCCGACGCAGGTAATGGGCGAACGCACACCGTTGCAATGGTTCACGGCCATCGGCGTGGTGCGTGAAGGCGAACCGTATGCGTTCGACATGGGTGATGGCTTCGTGCCATATCGGCGCGATGTGGCTTATGTCGACGCACGCAGCGCCGCGATCCATCCGCTGCTGGATCGGTTGGCGTTCGCTCAGCCGCGCGCCACCTGGGGCAGCCAGTTCCGCTACGGCCTGTTCTCCATCGCCGATGCCGATCTGCGCGTGATCGCCGAAGCCATGAACGCCCACCTTCACACGCTCAGGCTGTCACACTGAACCATGCGCCGCGCCGACCGCCTTTTCCAGATCGTGCAGATCATCCGTGGACGACGCTTGTCGACCGCCGATCACCTGGCGCAACGCCTGGAAGTTTCCCCTCGAACCATTTATCGCGATGTTGCCGATCTGCAGGCGCAGGGCGTGCCGATCGAAGGCGAGGCGGGTGTCGGCTACCGCATGCATGCGAGCTTCGATCTGCCGCCCTTGATGTTCACCCACGAAGAAGCGCAATCGCTGGTCGCGGCAGTGCGCATCGCGCAGCCTCGGCTCGATGCCGGGCTGGCCTCGCAGGCCGACAACGCGCTGTCGAAAATTCTCGCAGTGCTGGCCCCGGCCGCACGCGCCGCGGCGGAAAGCCTGGCTGTCTACGCACCCGCGGTCCACTTTGACGCCGGCACACGCGCCCGCCTCGAAACCTTGCGGCTGGCCACCGAGGCGCGCTGCAAGGTTCGCCTCGACTACCTCGACCTCACCGAAGCTGCGACCCAGCGCGTGACGCGACCGCTCGGCTGCTTCTACTGGGGCGCGGTCTGGACGCTGGCGGCCTGGTGCGAAGCCCGCGCCGAATTCCGCAGCTTCCGCGTTGACCGCATTCAGCATCTGCTGGTGCTGAAAGAAACCTTCCGCGACGAGCCCGGCAAAACGCTGGCCGACCTGTTCCGCAGGAACGAAGCCGAGCGGCAGGGCCACGGGCCACAAGCCGCCGGTTGACCGCTCGGCCATCGGCCAGGCCATGGCCCATTCGCTCATTCACCCATTCGTCCATCGTGGGATGCCCTGCCCGAGCACAGCTCCCTCAACTCCGCGCTCCCCTTCGATGAGAGCGCGCCGCGGTCCGTCTGATCAAGGCAGAGCCGGCCATCCACGCGAAGAACAAGCCCGGCTCGCCCCTTCATCATTCAGAGAGCGGGTCGCCTGACGAAAAGTATTCAACGGTGAACTTCAAGCATCGTCGCAAAAGGCCGATTCGCATCAGCCGGCCCGCCGATGCGCAGGCCGATGTGTGGGTCACCCACGCTGACCGCAGCCGTCTGATCTCGTGGGATGGCAAGCGCAGCTTCGACACCAACGGCAATGTCGACGGCAGCTCGATCACCATCGATGAGAACGTGCAGTACCAGCAGATCGACGGCTTCGGCGCCGCGCTGACCGATTCGAGCGCCTGGCTGATTCAGAACCGCATGAACGAAGGCCAGCGCAACGCGCTGATGCAGTCGCTGTTCGGCTTCAACGATGGCAATGCCGGCATCAGCCACCTGCGCATTCCGCTGGGCGCCTCGGACTTCGCGCTCAACCACCACAGCTTCGACGACAGCTGCTGCGACCTGAACGGCTTCAGCATCGACCATGACCGCGCGGCCATCATTCCGCTGGCGCTGCAGGCCAAGGGATTTACAACAACCTGCGCTTCATGGGCAAGCCCTAGACGGCGCCGAGTTGGATGAAAGACAGCGGCGCGGTGGGCTACGGCAAGCTGCGCCAGGATCTGTCCCCGGTCTATGCGGACTACCTGCGCCGCGTCTATGACGACTACCGCACCGCGGGCGTCACCTTCGATGCGATGACGGCGTCAAGCTGTTGACCTATGACCACAACGGGGATTCCGACGGGTTCCCGAAGGCAGTGATGAACGAAGGCAGTGACATCTATGACGGCTCGGCCTGGCATTGCGATGCCGGCTCGGTCGGTGCGATGAGCAGCATGCACGACGCCTACCCGAACAAGAACATCTACCTCACCGAATGCTCGGGCACCTTCAACGCCGGCGACTTCGGCGACAACATGAAGTGGAACATGCAGAACATGACGGCCGCTTCATCAGCGCTGCGTTCAAGAACACCAATGGCGGCAAGGCCATGGTGGTGCTGAACCAGAGCGACAGCACCGGCACCTTCCGCACCGTGGTCGGCGGCCGCTCGATCTCGGTCAGCCTGCCGGCCTCGTCGGTCGCCACCCTCACCTGGTGACACAGTAATCAAATCGCGGCCCACCCCTGCTCGGTGGCGAGGCCGCTGCGATGGGCCGCGCGGGATCGATGCCCATCGCATTCAAACCGACTGCGCCGCCTTTCGCACAGGCCGTAGGAGCGAACCTACAGTTGAATCAGACGCCCTCGGCTGTCGCAATTCAGAACCTCGTTGCACGATGCGTCATGCCTTTCGCATACATCGAATGAGGAGTAATCACATGACAAACAACATGATCAAAGCGGGCCTGATCGGTGCCGCATTGATGGTGAGCTCGGCTGCAGGCTGGGCACAACAAGCAGGTTCGACCACCGTCGTGGCCGTGGCGGCGTACAAAGAAGTGGTCGATGGCTGGAGCATCAAGAAGCAGCTGATCGGCGCGACCGTTTACAACGAAGAAGCGAAGAAGGTTGGCAAGATCACCGATGTGATCGTGGCACCGGATGCCACCGTCAGCTACGCGATCGTCAGCGCAGGCGGCTTCGTGGGCCTGGGGCGCCATGACGTCGCCGTGCCGATCGGCAACTTCAAGGTCGCTGAAGAAGAGAACAAGCTGGTGCTGCCTGGCGCTACCAAAGACATGATCAAGGGCCTGCCGGAGTTCAAGTACGTGCCGCGCATGGACCGCCATCTCTGATCAGTCATCTACTGCTCACCGATTCCTTGATCACTCGCCTGATCGCGACTCGCTGAACGTCAAAGGCAACTGCGCAATCAAGCCGCGGCCCAGCGGTATGCTGCGGCTGAACGATCCTCGTACTGACTCTCACAAAGAGGTGCGGGCGTCGTTGGAATTTCGAAGGTGTGTGAGGAGACAAATGCCAGCAGCGACCACCGATGATTCGGACGGCTCGCTGACATGGCGCCCATGCCACTGAAGCTGTTTGCGACCCGGGTTTCCCGTTCTGCCCCCGACAAGTTCTCGTCCAACCGGGCGGAGGGTGGAATGGGAAGCCCGGTGTCACATTCACCGCACCCGTTATCGCCTGATTGGTTCGACCTCCATAAATCTCCTTTTCGCTCGTAGCTTTAAGCGCTTGCGCGCAGCCATCGCAATGAGCACTTATCACGGGTCGCGTTCAGCGGACGTCGATAGCGCGTAGCTCGCGGTCGCGCGTTGGACATCATCAGCGGCCACCATCTGGCGTACAGACACCGAATCCGCCTGCACCAGCTCGCGCAAGGCTTGCGCTACCGACTGCTGCGCCAGATCGAAGTAATGCGTGTGGGCATCGGCGCCGATGCAGCGGTCTTGGGTCTGCGGTGCGCAGCCGTTAGGTGCGCCGCCATAGGCTGCGGGGTCAATGGCCAACGGTGGCGAGGCTGCATCGCGCGCCGTCGTCCAGAGCCAGCGGCCGACGTAATCGCCCGAGCCCCACAGGTTGACCCAGCGGGCGACATTGAGATCTGCGCGCGGCCGGGGGCCGGTCATCCAGACCGGTGCCGCGCCAGACGGCGCACCGATCACCGGGCCCACACGCCAGGCCCGACCCATCACCCAGTCGTAATGAAACGGGAATCGCATCGCATACAACTGGCGCAGCGGGCAGCCCACCGTCAACAAACGAAGATCGGCCGCACCGAGCGCAGCACCGAGATGCACGAGCCGGTCGGTGCCGGCCTGCGCCAATGGCATCAGGCGGTGGCGCCTTTGCAGGTAACGCAATAGATCGGCGGTGATCACCGAGCCTTGGCTGTGGGCGACGATCACGATGCGGTCGCAGCCGCGGCGGATCACATGCTCCAGCACCGCGACATAGCGCTCGAAGATCAGCACCCGGGGAATCGCCTTGCGCGGGAACTCGCGGAAATGCTTGTCGACATCGAGCACGGCATCGAGCGGGCCGCGCAGCGCCTGCACCCGCTTGATCGCGATGCTGCCGATCGCCACCAGCCCGACCGCGCTGCCGGCCACACCGACCACCACGCGCTGCAGCCACTCGCCCGACCAATGGCCGAAGGGCAGGCGCGGCAACAGCCACAGCGGCATGCGCACGCCGGCCCGCACCAGCTGGCTGGCCACCATCACTGTGGCGCCCGCGACCAATAACACCGCCAGCACGCAGCTCCACCAACGCACGAAACGATCGATGGCGCGAAAGCCGGTGGTCAGCCAATGGCCCAGCCGCGCCGACGAGAAGCGCACCGGCACCCGCAACTCGACCAACACGCTGGGCAGGAACACCACCGCCGCAAAGCCCACCAGCGCCAGCAGGATCAAAGCCACCAGCGAGAAGGCTTGCGTGCTCAGCACAAAGCGCTGCCGCAAGAAGGCGGCCGCGCTCAACGGGTCGGCGGCTAGCGGGTCGGCCGCCAGCGGGTCGGTGAACCACCACGGCTGGTAATGAAAGCCATCGAGCATCACGGTCAACGGCGCTGACAACAGCGCCCAGATCGTCATCGCAAACGCGAGAAAGGTGCCGCAGGAAGCGAACA
>CAHJWV010000283.1 GCA_903643055.1 Burkholderiales bacterium
AGGCGGGCTTCGCGCGGTGTCGCGATCTCGTAGTCCATCTCACGCAGGATGCGCACCGTGCGTTCGACCAGCTGCACATTGGTGGCCAGTTCGCCCTGGCGCAGGTACAGGTTGTCTTCCAGGCCAACGCGGATGATCTTGCCGCCCAGCAGCAATGGATTGACGCCGGCCGGCACCTGCGATGGGCCGATGCCGCTGGCGCAGAAGATGGATTCCTGCGGCAGCAGGTCGACCATGAACTGCATGGCCCTGGGCGTGTAAGGCATCGCGTTCTGGAAGCCGCGGTGGGCGTTCATCACCAGGTTGATGACGTAAGGCGCCTCATCCCCAGTGCTGGCCTTCGATCTGGCGAATCATGTGGCCGTGCACGCCGCCGCCGGTCGAGTTGTTGATCACGATGTCGCACTTCGCGCGGATGCGGCTGTTGATGTCGGCATAGATCTCGGTGTTGCAGGTCGCCTCGTCATTCGGCAAGCGCGCATGCACCGCGACGACGCTGGCGCCAGCGTTGTAGCAGTCGTAGACGTCTTTGGCGATCTCTCCCGGCTGCGTCGGCAGGTTCGGGTTTTGTGATTTGAACGCCATGCCGCCGATGGGTGCGACCAACACAATGATCTTCTGTTTCATGGGCTACTCCGTCAGGGTCAATGTCAAGGTCAAAAAAAGGCGGGCGGGAGATTGCTGTCTTCGGTGGATCGATAAGCGTCCATGCGCGTACACAGATAGTTAGGAATCGGTGCCGGGCGCAGCTGATCGAGTGCGGTCAGCACGACAAGCTGGCGGATGCGCACGCGGGCTTCGCCGTGGTGCAGCGCCTGCAGCTGCAGATCGATCGAGGTGCGCCACGGTCAGCGTCAGGTCGATCTGATCGCCGAGGCGGCTGGCCGCGATGAAGTCGGAAGACACATGGACCGTCGGAATGCCCAGGCGCTGGCGGCCGATGAAGTCGGCATACGGCACGGCGAGCCCGAGGTTGAACCAGTCTTCCAGCAGTTCATGGAACAGCACGAAGTACTGGGGATAGAAGACGATGCCGGCCGGGTCGCAGTGGTGAAAGCGGATCTCTTTGCGGCTCACGAAGGGGTTCACGGCGTTTCCTCAAGAATTCAGCGGCACGCGGCGACCGGCCGCCGCGTCAGGTCGAACGATGTCGTCGGGTGCCCGCGGCCGCCAAGGTCCTGACGACATGGGCGATTCAGCAGGCATCTACCTGCCCGTTACGCTGCCCATCCCTCAGCCCTCTTCGCGGTCCATCGGGCGCGACCAGGCCGACAGGCCCAGTGCCACGGCGGCCCCGCCGACCGGAATCGCCAGCAGCTGAAACAGCGCTTGCAGATCGGGGGTGCCACCCATCAGCACACCGCCGAGCACGGGTCCGACGATCGAGCCGATGCGGCCGACACCCATCACCCAGCCGGTGCCGGCACCGCGAACGCGTTGCGGGAACAGCTGCGCCGACAGGGTTGGCGCGCTGAGTTGGCCGCCAAAGATGCACTAGCCGGTCAAGAACACCAAGGCCCACAGCCCTTCGCGCTCGCCGATGCGCACGCTGAGCACCAGCAAGAGCACGGTACCGAGCACGAAGGCCGCGACCACCGGCAGCCAGGTACCGAAGCGCTTGGTCACGAAGGTGATCAGCAAGGCACCGAGCACGCTGCCGACATTCAGCACGACGCCGGCGATCGCTGCATCGGCGGGCGCAAAGCCGGAGCGCACCAGCACCGTCGGCAACCAGCTGATCAGGAAGTAGCTTGCTGACCATCGCGCAGAAGACGCCCAGCCACATCAGCAGCGCCGCGGGCGCACGCCCTTCCGACAACTGCGCAAGCAGCGAGCTGAACAGGCGCTTGCGATCATGCACAGCGAGGCCAGCAGCACCCGCTTGCGGCCGAAGCGGTCGGCCATCGGACCGATCGCCAAGCCGCCGATCACCGCGCCGAGGTAGCCGGCGGCAAAGAGCCGCCCGATCTCGGGCGGTGAGAGGTGGAAGTCTTTGCCGATCAGCGGTGCGATGCAGGCCAGCATCAGGCTATCGAAGCCGTCGACCATCGCCACCACGAAGCAGATCGCCAGGATCTGCCACTGTCGCGAGCTCAGCCCCTTCGATTCCGAGGCGGCGGGAAGAGTCAATGTGTTCATGCGCTTGTCTCCGTGGTGGCTTACTGTTATTTGTCTTGCTGGCGGCTCACTGATTCGGGGCGTCGGCCGCTTGCCGTGCTCAGGTCACCAGCATGTTCCAGGGCAACAGGCCTTTGGGCAGCGCGGGCCGGCTGATGATGCTTTGCAAGGGTTCGCCCGATTCATAGCGGCGGATCATCTCTTCGGGGTCGAAGCGGATGCCGATGAAGTTCTCGAGATAAGCGCCGCCGCCGAAGAACGCCTCCAGGTGTTCGGTGTGTTCGAACACGTCGTACTGCATCTCAACGCGGTTGCCGTCCGGGTCTTTGTAGTAGATCGACACCGTCGGCCCGTGGTTGATCGACCAGTAAGGCGTGATGCCTGCGTGCTTCAGGCGGCGGAAGGTCGCCAGCAATCGTTCCAGCGAGCTGAAGGTGAAGGCGATGTGCTCCAGGCCGGCGCTGGTCTCGCTGGCCCGTTCGACTTCGGGCCGCGAGATCAGGCCGATGCGGTGGTGCTCGTCGTCATAGGTCAAAAAGCACAGCATCTTGTTTCCTGATTAGCGACAAACCTCAGTTGCACGAATGAGGTGAGCAGGAGTGGGAGGTGAAAGGCAGGCGGCCCGCAGGA
>CAHJWV010000284.1 GCA_903643055.1 Burkholderiales bacterium
GAAGCCGTCGCCGCACCACAGGAAGTTGACCCGCACCCAGGCGCTGTCGCCGTCGTTGCCGTTGGTGCCGGCGCCACGGGCGTGTTCATGGTCGGCCGGGTCCAGGCCGAGAATGCGCACCTTGACGCGGCCGAGTTCATCGCACCAGACCGGCTCGCCTTCGGGGCCGACCACCACGGCGGTCATCGGCGGCATCGCCGGTTGATCGGTCTGCGGGTCCCAGGCCGGCACGATCGGCACATCGCGCCGCACGGCGATGAAGCGGTTGCTGTAGCGGTGGCCGTCGTCGTGCTCGGCTTGCGCAGCGTCGTTGGATGCAGGGCGCCAATCGCGGATGTGGGCAAGGCTTGAAGCCAGCAGGCTTTGCGCGCGTTCGTTCAACTCGGCCGGCAGGTTGTTGTGGGCTTCGTGGTGCAGGCTCAGCGTCACGTATTCGCGATCGGTCGGGGAGCGCAGGTCCAGCACCGGGTGACCGTCGATGCGGTTCCATTCGCACACGGCCTGGGCGCGCACACCGCCGACGCCATGCAGGCAACTGGCGCGGAACTCGTGGCGTTGCATGGCCAGGCGGGTCAGGCGCTGGTGGTCGGCCCAGGAGTCGCCGGCATGCGGCAGTTCGATGCGTGCGTCGACCAGCGCGCTGGCGAGCTCGTTGCCGCGCGTGCCTTGGTCGATGGCGCTGACGTCGCGGGTCAGGTCCATGCGCGAGGCTTCGTGGTCCCAGCTGCTGCGCGAGACGGCGCCGCTGACCAGCTCATGGGCGGGGGCCAGCAGGCCGATCGTGTCGCGCGGCTCGGTGCCGTCGCGGCGATGGAACTTGAGGGTGCCGGCGCGGTTCTCGGGCAGCTGGCGGGCGTCGTCGAAGAGCACCAGTTGTTGCGCCGGAGGGCTGTTGGCAAGAGAGGGGGCGCCATGGTTGTCGGGCGCGGCGCGGAAGAACCAGGCGATGCCGTGGCGCTTGAAGAGGTTGCGCAGGAAGTCGGCGTCGCTCTGATGGGCCTGGAAGGTCATCGCGCGCGGCGGGTAGCGGGATTCATCCAGGCCCAGCAGCAGGTAGTCGAAGGCGTGGGCGATGGCGGGGAAGCGCTTGCGCCAGCCATCGAGCACGATGCGGGCGATCTCGGGCGCGCTCTTGTTCAGGAACACGCGGTTGCTGCGCCGCTGTTCCATCACCGCGAAGATGTCGCGGCCGGTGAGTTGCAAGGTGGTGACCGCACCATCGGACTGGCCTTGGCGCACGCCGGTGATGATGACGCTGAAGCGGCGCAGCGCGCCGGTGTCGGTGACGATCTGCACTTCGATCGGCAGGCCGATCAGCTCTTGCAGCGGCAGGTCGGCGCGGGTGGCCAAGCAGGTCAGGTGGGCGGTGACGCCATCGCAGACGGCTTCGCTGATGTCCACGTGCTGCGGCACCAGCGTGCCTTCGAACATCTGGGCCAGGTGGCCGGCAAAGCGCAGCCGGATGCCCCGGTTGCCTTGTTCGAAGGCGCGAGCGAACAGGTCGCTTGCGAGGGAGAGAAGGTTCATCGGGTGCTCCCTGTGGGGATGGGGCTCGGCGCTAATCTACTCATGGCCGGGGCCCAGGGAAGGGGGAGCGCGAAGTTTAGGGAGGTCGAGGCCGATCCGGCATCCCGCCGATGGGCGAAGGGCGGTTCATTGGGTGGCTGTGGTGCCACTGGCATGAGCGGTAAGGGCATGCCGAGATACGAGCTACGGCCTGCCGCCGGTCTCGCACCCTCCGTTAAAACCGCCTTCTTCACAGCGGCTCACGCGCTGCTTCGCAAAACCGATCCACTGCTATTCATTTGACGATGGCACGGGTGAGCCGGTGAGCTGGTGACGATCGGCTAACGCTTCTTGCGCCGCTGCTGCCAGGCACTCAGCTCGCCGACAATGCCTTTGCGGAAGGCGATCACGCACAGCACGAAGATCACACCGATGATCACGGTGACCCAGGAGCCGACGCGGTCGGCGAGAAAGTTTTGCAGGCCGATGATCGTAAAGGCGCCGATCACCGGGCCGGCGAAGGTGCCCAAGCCGCCAAGCAGCGTCATCAGAATGACTTCACCCGACAGCGACCAATGCACATCGGTCAAGGTGGCAAAGCCCAGCACCAGCGTCTTCATCGATCCGGCCAATCCCGCCAACGCGGTCGACAGCACGAAGGCGAGCAGCTTGTAGCGATCGACGTCGTAGCCGAGCGAGATGGCCCGGGCTTCGTTTTCACGGATGGCCTTCAGGACCTGGCCGAAGGGCGAGTGCACGATGCGGATCACGAAGGCGAACACAGCAACGAACACCGCGAGCACGAGGTAGTACATCGTGATGTCGTTTTGCAGCGAGAGCAGGCCCAGCAGCTTGCCGCGCGGCACGCCTTGCAGGCCGTCTTCACCGCCGGTAAAGGGCACTTGCAGGCAGACGAACGCAATCATCTGCGCCATCGCGAGTGTGATCATCGCGAAGTAAATGCCTTGCCGGCGGATCGCGATCAGGCCGACCAGCAGGCCCATCACCGCCGCGGTCACTACCCCGGCCAGCACGCCCAGTTCCGGTGACCACCCGGCGCTGCGCACCAGCCAGCCGGTGGCATAGGCGGCCGAGCCGAGGAAGGCCGCATGGCCAAAGGACAGCAGGCCGGTGAAACCGAGCAGCAGATTGAATGCGCAAGCGAAGATTGCAAAGCACAGCGCCTTCATCATGAAGACCGGATAGATGCCGATGAATGGGGCCGCGAGCAGCACGATGAATACCGCGGCCCAGGCGCCGCGGGCGTAGCGTGCAGACGAGTCGCGGGGCATCTCAGGCCTCCTTCCCGAACAGGCCTGCGGGTCGGATCATCAGCACGATGGCCATGATCACGAAGACGACGATGCTCGATGCTTCGGGGTAAAACACCTTGGTCAGGCCTTCGATCACGCCCAGGCCGAGGCCGGTGAGGATGGAGCCGAGGATCGAGCTCATGCCGCCGATCACGACGACGGCAAACACCACGATGATCAGATTGCTTCCCATCAGCGGCGTGATCTGAATCACCGGGGCCGCCAGCACGCCGGCCAGTGCCGCCAAGGCCGCGCCACCACCATAAGTCAGCATCACCATCAAGGGCACGTTGATGCCGAAGGCCTGCACCAGCGCCGGGTTTTCGGTGCCGGCGCGCAAGGTCGCGCCCAGGCGGGTCTTCTCGATCAGAAACCAGGTGCCGAGGCAGACCGTCAGCGAGGCCACGACGACCCAGGCGCGGTAGTTCGGCAGCACCATGAAGCCCAGTTGGGTGGCGCCGCGCAGTGCCTCAGGCACCGGATAAGACTGGCCCGACACGCCGAACTGTTCGCGAAACAAGCCTTCGAAGATCAGCGCGATGCCGAAGGTCAGCAACAGCCCATAGAGCGGATCGAGCTTGTACATGTGCTTGAGCAGCGTGCGCTCGATCAGCACGCCGAGTGCTCCCACCACCAGCGGTGACAGCAGCAGCGCGGCCCAGTAGTTGATGCCGAAGGTCTCCAGCCCGTACCAGGCCGCATAGGCGCCGATCATGTACAGCGCACCGTGCGCGAAGTTGACGATGCCTAGTAGGCCGAAGATCACCGCCAGCCCCAGGCTCAACATCGCATAGAACGATCCATTGACCAGCCCGAGCATCAACTGGCCCATGAAGGCCTGGATCGGTATGCCGGTCATGGGGCCCCCCTGTCGCTACGCTCTTGCCCCCAAGGGGCGCCTCGCCAGATCCCGGGAGACCCGGGCTCGGCGAGTGGCTGGATGGGCGCTTGGCCGGGCTTGCGCATCAGGGTTTGCGACTGGCTGCGAGTCATTTCCAGAGGCTGCACTTCGACTCGGCTTTTGTTGTCCATGCCGCCTCGCCCTTGAAAGTCTCGATGACCTTGTAATAGTCCCAAGGCTCGGTCGATTCCTTCGGTGTCTTGACCTGCATCAGGTACATGTCGTGCACCATGCGCCCGTCTTCGCGGATGAAGCCGCCCTTGGCATAGATGTCGTTGATCTTGGTCTTCTTCATCTGGGCGATCACCTTGTCGGCATCGTCGGTGCCGGCGGCCTTGACGGCGCTGAGGTAATGCGCCGCGGCGGAATAGTCGGCCGCCTGCAGCGACGAGGGCATGCGCTTCATCTTCTCGAAGAAGCGCCGGCCCCAGGCGCGAGTCTCGGCGTCGCGGTTCCAGTACCAGCTGTCGGTCAGGTACATGCCTTGGGTTGCGGCCAGGCCGAGCGAATGCACATCGTTGATGAACATCAGCAGGCCAGCTAATTTCATCGTTGATGTGATGCCGAATTCGTTCGCGGCCTTGATCGCGTTGATCGTGTCGCCCCCGGCGTTCGCCAGGCCCAGGATCTGTGCCCTGCTCGACTGCGCCTGCAGCAGGAACGACGAGAAGTCGCTTGCCGACAGCGGGTGCTTGACCGAGCCGACCACGTTGCCGCCCGCGGCCTTGACCACCGTTGCCGTGTCGTTCAGCAGCTGTGCCCCGAAGGCATAGTCCGCCTGCAGAAAGAACCAGCTCTTGCCACCCGCCTTCACGACCGCGTTGCCGGTGCCCTTCGCGAGAGAGACGGTGTCGTACGCGTAATGCACGGTGTAGGGTGAACACTGCTCGTTGGTCAGCGCCGATGAAGCCGAGCCGATCGCGATCAAGGGCTTCTTCTTCTCCAGCGCGACCTTGGCCATCGCCAAGCTGGCACCTGAATTGGTACCGGCAATCAGCAGGTCGACGCCTTGGGTATCGAACCATTCACGCGCTTTCGAGGCGGCCACGTCAGGCTTGTTTTGATGATCGGCCGAGACCAGCTCGATGGTCTTGCCATTGATCTTGCCGCCCGCGTCAGCGATGGCCATGCGGATCGCTTCAACGCCACCGGGCCCGTCGATGTCGGAATACAGGCCGGACAGGTCGGTGATGATGCCAATGCGTATCACGTCGCCCGAGATCTGCGCCTGGGCCGCAGGTGCCGCGAAGGTTAAGGCGAAGGCGAGTGCAGAACAGGCGGCTGCGGGTTTTGTCAGTGTCATCGGGGTCTCCTTGGAATGCGAAGAGAGCTCACACGCCCAGATAGTCATGGAGCTGGGCCATGCGTTGCGGCAGCTCGGCCTGGGTGAACTCTTGAAGGATGCGGCCATGTTCCATCACCAGGAAGCGGTCGGCCAGCGGCGCAGCAAAGCGGAAGTTCTGTTCGACCATCACGATGGTGTAGCCCTGGCCGCGAAGCAGGGTCACCATCTCGGCCAGCTTCTGAACGATCACCGGGGCCAGGCCTTCGGAGATCTCATCGAGCAGCAACAGCTTGGCGCCGGTGCGCAGAATGCGCGCGACCGCCAGCATCTGCTGCTCGCCACCGGAAAGCCGCGTCCCTTGGCTGTTGGCGCGCTCCTTCAGGTTCGGGAACATCGCATGGATCTGCGCCACGCTCATGCCGCCTTCGGTCAGGCGCGGCGGCAGCATCAGGTTCTCTTGGGTCGACAGGCTCGAGAAGATGCCGCGCTCTTCCGGGCAATAGCCGATGCCCAGCCGCGCGATGCGGTGCGT
>CAHJWV010000285.1 GCA_903643055.1 Burkholderiales bacterium
TATCCATGCCGCCAATGTACGAGGCGGTCGGGCGTCAGGTCAGCGCGAAGCGATGGCCTGCGAAGCCGTGCGGACAGGCTGCAGATGCCGCCGATGGGCGAGCGCAGCGCAGCCGGTGCTTGATCAGGTCAGGGCTGCCGCGCGGTGGCGGCAGCCCTTGCGGCGGCTACAGGAAGCCGAGCTTCGGCGTTGCGAAGTTGTGGAGGTTCGGCAGGATCTGGCCAAGCTGCGAATCGCTGGCACCGAACCAGCTGAGCATCGTGGCGGCGTACTGGTCGACCGAGGTCGTGGGAATCCAGCGGCCTTGCAGTTCCCAGCTGTTGACGCCGACGTCGTTCGGGCCGCCGAGTGAGAGCTCCGGATAGTTGCCGTAGCTCTTGCCGCCCTTGACCGCGCCGCCCATCACCAGGTGGTGGTTGCCCCAGGCGTGGTCGGTGCCCATGCTGTTGTTGGGTGTGAAGGTGCGGCCGAAGTCGCTCTGCGTGAACGTGGTGACCGCGTCGGCCATGCCCAGGCCTTTGAGCGCGCCATGGAACGCAGCCATCGCATCGCCCAACTCTTTCAGCAGGCGGGCATGCTCGCCTTCGGTGGTGCTACCGGTGATGGCTTGATTGCCGTGGGTGTCGAAGCCTCCCATCTGCGCAAAGAAGATCTGGCGGTTGCCTTGCACCGTCAGGTTGCCGGCGACGAGCTTGGCGATCTGGTACAGCTGGCGGCCCATGCTGGTGGCGATTTTTTTGTCGGAGCCGGAGATCAGCGGTGCGAAGGCCGCATCGATCGCGGCGTTGGCCCCTTCGCCGCCCGGCTTGACCGCGATCAGCGAACCAAGGCGGTCCGAGACGCTGAAGGCATTGCGCTGCGCGGTGGCGAAGGCGTCGGCCAGCAATGTGTCTTGCCCTTGGCTGTACAGGAGGTCGAGCGCGGCTTTGCGCGCTGCGTTCGAGCCGTACTTCATGTCTTTGGCCTGCAGCCCGTTGGCACCGAACGAATCACCGGGCGAGCCCGGCAGCACCAGCGGTGAGACGGTTCCCGAGAGGCCAAAACGCGTGCTGCCGCTGACCGAGATCACCGGGTTGGCGGTGTTCAACGTGGCCGATGCGCGGCCGCCCCAGCCGGTGCGCTCCAGCGAATTGGCGCTGCCGGTTTCCCACAGCACCTGCTGGTCGGAGTGGGAGTAGAGGTTGTCGGGCAGTATTTCCGAGCTGTTCGGCTCGGCGCGGAACTGCGCTTTGGTCAGCGGCTTGAAGAGCGGGCCGAGGTTGAACACCGGTGCCAGCTTGCCTTCGTCCCACACCGCCTTCAACGCGGTGAGCGACGGGTGCAGGCCGAAGTCGATGCCTGACAGCGGCGCGAGGCTGGACGCCGGAATCGCGAGTTTGCTGCGGATGCCGGCGTACTGGGTGTAGCGGGCGCTGTCGGTCGGGATGATGGTGTTCATCCCGTCGTTGCCGCCGTACAGGAAGATGCAGACCAGCGCCTTGTAGTCGGCGGCGTGGGCCGGCCTGGCGCCGAGCAGCAGGTTGCCGAGCGTGCCGGCGCCGAGGGCGCCTGCCAGGCCCGAGCCCGAGTGCATCAGCCAGCGGCGGCGGTCCATCGAAGGCAGGCCGGGGAGCTTGTGGTGGCGGTTCATGTCGGGCTCCTCAGCGTTGCACTTGATAGTTGGGCGAAGCGAATACCAGATAGGCCGCGGTCTTCACACGTTCGTTTTTCCATCCGTTGGTGTTGTTGGAGGCGTTCCACCATGAGACGGCCTTGATCACCTCGGTGCGGGCGGTCGTGGGCAGCAGCTGGCCGAGCGCCAGCATCGACAGGCGATCGACCAGCACGCCGGCATCGGCGGCGTCGGCTGCGAACGCGCTCAGGTCGACGCGGGTACCGATGTTTCGTGCCAGCGTGGTGTCGGTCGTCGAAGGGGCCGAGCCGTTCCAGTCGAGCAGATAAGTGAGGTAGTTCAGGCGGCCAAGCGCCGTGTTGGCGTTGTGGATGCCAAACACCGGGCCGACCAGCGAGGTGCCGGCCACCGGGTAATCAGGTGGGTAGTAGTTGAACACCGACGGTGGGCGGAACAGGTGCTGCTGCAGCGTTTCGCCCCACCACCAGCTCAATGAGTCGCCATCGGTCTTACCATTCAGCGCCCGCAGCACGCCAGCGAACACCTGCGCCGGCTCGCGCAGCCGGCCCACGTTGGCAGAAGCCAGCGTGTCGCCGCGCGCTTCAGCGTCGAGCAACACGGCAGCCACGGTCGCGGCGAGGTCACCGCGCACGCCGGTGCCGAAGCCCGCATAGCGGCCGGCATTGAAGGCGCTGGCCACGCGGCCGATGTAGCCTGGAGACGGGTTGCTGCTGACCAGGTGCTGGATCAGCTGCTTGCCGATGAACGGCGCCATGTTCGGATGAGCCATCAGGCTGTCGAGCACCGCGCCCAGTGCGGATTCAGAGGTATGGCCGCCTGCGAGCGCAACGTTGGATAACAGGTCGCGCGAGTTGCTGTCGTGGTACTTCGCGATGGCCACCATGTCGCCGTCGTAATAACGGCAATTGGCTCCGCTGGGGTAGCAGCCATAGGACGTGCGTCCGCCGTCCGGGAAGGTCCAGCCGGACAAGGCAAAAGCGTAGTTGCGAACGATCTCGTTGGTATAGGTGGCAGCGCATTTGCCGCCCTTGAAGCTGCCGTCGAGGTTGAGCTCACAAGTGCCGATCGAGAACAGCTGAAGCAGCTCGCGAGCGAAGTTTTCATTCGGCGCGTTCTTGTCGTTGTTGACGTTGTTCAGGTAGTCGCCCATCACTGGCGACAGCACCACCTTCTTCAGCACCTCGCGGTAGTTGCCGAAGGCGTTGTCGAGCAAGGTGTTGTAGTAGTAGCGGAAGCCGTAGGTGCCAGCGATCTCGGTGCCGCTGACGACGACGATCTGCTGCAGCGCGAAGCTCACGCGCTGGCGCAGCTGGTCGGGCTGGCTGACGGCGTTGCTGTAGAAATCCCAGAGCACGGGCACGGTCGAGAAGTAGTCGCGCCAGCAATTGCCACCCTTGCCATCGCAGAAATCACCGGGGCCGGTGTACTGGTGGCCTTCGCCGCCGAAGCCGGAGGTGTAGCGTGAGTTCTTCAGCTTCATTTGCGCCGCGATCCAGGCCGAAGCGCCTTGGCCGCGGATGCTCGTGACCAATGATTCGGTCGGCCCGAAGCTGGCCTGGTCGGCCAGGCGCACGGCGTCGCGAGCCGACATGGAAACGGGCGCTGGTGCCGGGGCCGGGGCTGGAGCTGGAGCTGGAGCTGGAGCTGGAGCTGGAGCTGGAGCTGGAGCTGGAGCTGGAGCTGGAGCTGGCGGCTTAGGTGCAGGTGCAGGTGCAGGTGCAGGTGCAGGGCTTGGCGCGGGTGTCGTCGGTGCTGGCGCGGGGCTGGGTGCCGGTGCCGGAGCTGCTGGCTTAGGTGCTGGAGCGGGTGATGGGCTCGGTGTCGGGGTAGGCGCCGGCGCAGGTGAAGGAGCTGGACTGGGCGCAGGGGTTGTTCCCGGCTTTGGGGCCGGAGCCGGCGCAGGTGTCGGAGAAGGCGTTGGTGCTGGAGTCGGCGCCGTGGCCACGGGGGGCTGGCTGGACTCGGCACTGCTTTCGCCGCTACCGCAGGCGGCGAGCGTGGCGGAGAAAGTAGCGGCCAACGCCACCGAATGCCAGCGTGCGCCCAAGAGCAATGCTGTGCGTTTGAAATCGATGCTGGCAGCGGGCATGACCATGTCCTGTTTGCTTGCAAGAGTGGCAAATCGCGTCAATCCCGGTGAAGGCCGAGTGACTCGTTTGGTCGGATGTCTTGCACAAGCCTGTTGTCAGTGACAGGCTTGCGGCAGTTCCAACTCTGGCGTGCAAGGCAGCAGGATCAATGCCGCTCGGGTTACAGAATGTCAGTGAGCCTCGGAGGTCGCTTGTGGGTGCGAGATGGGCCGCATGCGACCGGTGACATGGCGTGCAATGCCGGTCGCCAGTTCGTTCTCGCCGATGAACACCGTTCCAATTTTTTCTTTCTCCAACAGCGCCGCGTCTTCCTCGCTGTGAGAGCGCACAACGACCTCGATACCGGGGTTCAAAGTGCGTGCGGTCTCGGCCATTTTCCTAACTGCGAAAGTGTCTGGCGTTGCAATCACCAGCATGCCGGCTCGTGCGATGTGCGCTTGGATCAACACCGCAGGGTCACCCGCATCGCCCGACACGGCGGCGAGATTCCGCGCGCGCAGCGCTTCGACGCGTTCGCGGTTTTGATCGGCGACGACGAACGGAATGCCATGTGTACTCAGCTGCTCCGCGATGTGCCGCCCGACGCGGCCGTAGCCCACCAGCACGACATGCCCGCTCAAAAAGGATTCGTGTACGGAGGTGGGTAGCTCAGCCAGCGGGTCATCGCGCTGCTCGAGGCGTCGCGCCAATGAGGAGTGTTCGCGCAGCCAGGCTTGCACCGGCGCGACCGCAGCGAAGAGCAGCGAGTTCAATGCGATGGAAATCAGCGCTCCGGCGAGGATCAGGCTCTGGCCGTCCGGTGACAGCAGCTTGAGTGACACGCCCAGCCCGGCAAGGATGAACGAGAACTCGCCGATCTGCGCCAGGCTGGCACCCACCGTGAGCGCGCTGTTCAATGGATAACGGAACACCAGCACCAAGCCAACCGCCGCGATCGTCTTGCCGACCATGATGATCGCGACCACCGCCAGCACGCGCAGCGGCTCGTCGATCAGCACGCGCGGATCGAACAGCATGCCGACCGACACGAAAAACAGCACCGAGAACGCATCGCGCAGCGGAAGCGATTCGGCCGCAGCGCGGTGGCTGAATTCCGACTCGCGCATCATCATTCCAGCGAAAAAAGCGCCGAGTGCGAACGACACATCGAACAACATCGCCGAGCCATAAGCCACGCCCACGGCGCCGGCGATCACGCACAGCGTGAACAGCTCGCGCGAGCCGGTGCGCGACACCAGCCACAAGAGTTTCGGGAACAGGCGCTTGCCGACGACCAGCATCAGCACGATGAAGCAGGTGACCTTCGCGAGCGTGATACCCAGTGTTTGCCAGATGTTGGAATCTGCGCTGGCCGCATCGTGTGCGACGTCTCCGCCGAGTATTGGCGCCAGCGGCGGCAGCAGCACCAGCACCAGCACCATCACCAGGTCTTCGACGACGAGCCAGCCGACCGCGATGCGGCCGTTGACCGACTCCAGCACGCCGCGTGCTTCGAGGGCGCGCAACAGCACCACGGTACTTGCAACCGACAGCGCCAACCCGAACACCAGCGAGCCGCCGAAGCCCCAACCCCACAAGTGCCCCACGCCCAGCCCCAGGGCCGTTGCGACGGCGATCTGCAGGATCGCGCCCGGTATCGCGATGCGGCGCACGGCCAGCAGATCACTGAGCGAGAAATGCAGGCCCACACCCAGCATCAACAACATCACGCCGATCTCTGCCAATTGGCCGGCGAGATCGACATCGGCCACGAAGCCCGGCGTGGCCGGGCCAATCATGATGCCGGCCAGCAGATAACCCACCAGCGGAGGGAGCTTCAGTCTCGCAGCGGCGAAACCGAAGATGAGCGCGAGGCCCAGCCCGGCGGCGATGGTGGAGATCAGGCTGACGTTATGTGGCATTCTGGAGTAGCTCCGGCAAGAGGGAATGAGGGGTCTCGTTTATCGGCGGAAAACAGGACGGCTCCTACATGATCTGGGGATCGATGCTGACCGGCTTGCCCCTGCGCCCCTGTTTCAATGGATTCATCGGCTTTTCAGAGCCATCTGCCAGTCAATGGCATCACTCACAGGAGACTCATCATGGAAAAGACCACCGACCCATCCCGCGAGTTGCTTTGGAGCTTGATCAAGGACATCAAGTTCGCAATGTTCACGACCCGCCATGACAACGGCCATCTTCATTCTCGCCCGATGACGACGCAAAACCGAAAGGTCGATGAAGACAGCAGCTTGTGGTTCTTCATGTCCCGCAAGAGCGACCCGGTTGGCGACCTGGAAGTGGAATCCGAAGTGAATGTGGTGTATGCCGATCCCCATAAGGACAGCTATGTCTCAGTTTCAGGAACGGCCGTCGTCGTCGACAACCTCGCCAAGAAGGAACAGCTGTGGTCGAAGATGTCGGAAGCCTGGTTCCCAGGTGGCGTGACCGATCCTGACCTGGCCCTGGTGCAAGTTCGGATCAGCCACGCAAACTACTGGGATGTGAAGAGCAGCAAGATCGTTCAATTGTTCGAGATGGCCAAGGCTGCCGTGACAGGCAAGCCACCAACCCAACTGGGCGAGCATGGCGAAGTCCGCATGCGCTGAATGACCTGAACTCTTCGTTTTCAGCACGGTGATTGACATGCCCCAACTCAAAGCCTTTTTGGTCGAGGACAGTTCGATCATTCGGGAGAACCTCATCGATTTGCTGGAGGAAGCTTTGCCGATGAGCGTCGTCGGCATCGCGGAAGATGAGTTCACCGCACTGAAATGGTTTGATTCGTCAGACAACGATTGCGACATTGTGATCGTCGACATCTTCTTGAAAGCCGGCTCCGGCTTGGGCTTGCTCAAGGCCGCGGCCGGCATCTACAAACCTGCCAAGTGGGTGGTGTTCAGCAACCACGCCACTGCGGACATGCGCGAACGCTGCATGGAGCTTGGCGCGGATTGCGTTTTCGACAAGTCGAACGAGATCGAAGGGTTGCTGCTTTACTGCAAGCAACTGGCGGGAGTCGATACGACGATGCAATGAACAGTGCGTGGTCGATCTGCGCGGCGTCTCTGAAGGCGCCGCGCTTTTTTTACGCTTGCTTGAAATTGCGCTTCAATCTTGTCCGCCCTGAAGGTGCCGTCGATACCGAGCAGGTGCAGAACGCTCAATCCTTGATAACTCAACAAATGAACGCATGTTCATTTGTTCCGAAGTCATGAGTTGCAGGGGC
>CAHJWV010000286.1 GCA_903643055.1 Burkholderiales bacterium
GCCAGTCGGGTCGATAGCACGACGTTGTCGCTGGACACGTCCTGGGGCCGGACACGGCCCTCGAGGTTGACCTTGTGCTGCTCTTCGTTAACGGTCAGCAGTTGATCACCGGCGACCTTGAGGTCGCCGTTCGGCAACACCTCGCGCACCGACACGCTCAGAGTGACCAGTAGTTTGTTGGCGCGCTGGGTCGTGCCGCCGCCATCGAAGCTGCCGGCCTGTGCGAGCGATCCGCCGTGCTGTCGACCGCTTTGCATCGACGAGAAGCCCAGGCTCAGGTTGTTGTTGCGCTGGGTCGAAGTATCGGTGCTGGTCGATGCGGACGATTGCTCGTAGACCTGGACCGTGATCAGGTCTCCCACCCGGAAGGCCTTGTGGTCACCCGCCAACGAGCGGTAGGTGGCCTCGTCATAGAGACTGGCGGCATGCAGCACCGGGACGCAGAACAAGAAGGACCAACCGATGGACCACAGCGCTCTGCGCGGACGGCCAGCGGCATTGAAGGCGGCAACGTACTTCACTCGCGCACCTCTACTTGGCCCAAACCGACGACGTGAGCCATGATGGATGTCGAGGCATTAGGCAGTTTCACGCGAACCGATTGCCCGATGGCCGCGTCTTGAAGCACCTCGACCCGAGTCTCGAGGGCAATATCGCCCTGCTGCGTGCGCAGGGTGGCGAAATTGCCGCGCGCCACGGATGGAACCGGCTCCACGTCGCCTCGAGTGAGCGTCTGACCGGCCGGCACGGAGCGGCGCAGCCGCAGCGTCGCTACGCCGGAGGTCTCGCTCGCGACCGGCGCCGCGCTGCCTCGACCCGGGCCGGACACGGGCCGTGTCGCGTTGGCAGACCAGTTGACATCGCTCAGCATCAGCCCGTCCACGCCATAGCCGCCGAACTGCACCGCTTGCCCGGCCACGAGGTCGCGCGTGGCCACGTAGCCGGGTCCGTAGACATTCACCTCGAATCCGACAGGGACGGAGCGCGCAAACTGGCCGTCGGCCCATATGTCCACCCACACTGTCTGTCGCCGCGGCGGCGCTGCATCGCTGTGCGACGAAGTCGACGCGGTAACGACGGCGAGCGATGCGGCGCGCGGCACGATCTCAACCCTGCCGGCGGGAATCGAGAAGTCGCGCGGGATCTGCAGCGCATTGACCTCGGCGCGCAGCCCCCCAGCCTTCAACGCTTCTCGAAGCCGGTCCTGAGCAGCGCGAGAAATCGACTCGCCCGCAACCTCTGTCGTTGTCAGCCGGACGCTGCTGCTGGCGACACCATCCGTCCACGCAAGTTGCGCGGCATCAACGCCAAGCCGTTGGCGAATCCACTGTGTCAATGCTGCTCGATTCAACTGCACGGCCTCTCCATTCCCCGGGACCCTGCCGAGTGGAAGCGCCATGAGCCGCTGCAAAAACGCCAGCGAACTGCTGCTGATGTTCGCCACCTCGCCAAGACTCACCTCGCGCCTGCCGGTCTCGACCCGCGGTCGCAGTTCGATGCGAGCCGATGCGTCTGGCTCACGAGCACATGCTCTATCACTGGCCAAAACGCCAAGACCGATCACCAGCGCCGCCAACGCGATCGAATGCAATTCGAGAGCGGATGGAAACCTCATGATCAGCATCACTTGCGCAGGTTGTTGACCATGCCGAGCAACTCATCGGAGGCCTGCACAACTTTCACGCTGGCTTCGTAAGCTCGCTGCGCCACCATGAGGTTTACCATTTCGTCAACCATCTTGACGTTGGAGCCTTCGAGTGCTCCCTGCAAGAAAGTGCCAATCCCATCCTGGCCTGCGTTGCCAACGATGGCTTCGCCCGATGCATCGCTGCTGCGGTAGAGGTTGTCTCCTTGTGCCAGCAAGCCGGTCGAGTTCGCAAAGCGCACGAGTTGCAACTGCCCTGCATTCACCGGCTTCGACTGGTTGGGCACGGTCACGCTCACCGTGCCGTCGGACGCGATGGCGACACCGGTCGCATTCGACGGAATGCTGATGCCGGGCTTCAACGGCTGGCCGGTCTGCGTGGTCAATACACCGTCGTTGCTGACTTTCAGCGTGCCGGCACGGCTGTACGCAGTCGAGCCATCGGCCAGAGTGACTTGCAGAAACCCGTCGCCAACGATTGCCACATCCCATGCCGAACCGGTCGGCGCCGCTGTTCCCGGATCGAAGAGCTTGCCCATGCCGGCGATACCGACGCCCGAGCCAGTGCGCGGTACCGAAGCCAGTGGCCCAATGTCGCGCGCCGGATCGGCTGGCAGCGCCGCGCCGGCGGCGCCCCGGCCCATCGCACTGTTGTCGATCATCATGAGGTCGGTGAAATTGACACGCCCCTTCTTGAATCCTGTCGTACTCACGTTGGCGAGGTTGTTGGCAATGGTGTCGACATTGAGTTGCTGGGCTTGCATGCCGGTGGCACCGATGTAGAGCGCGTCAAACATTCAAATCTCCTCCTGAATCAATTTCTGCAAATTACGAGAGGTCACCGAGCTTGCGAATCGCCGTGCCGACCATCTCGTCATAGCCTTGCGCGATCTTCTGCATGGACTCGACATGCCGCATCGTTTGGATCAGGTGCACCATCTCCTGTGTCGAACTGACGTTGCCGTTCTCGAGCGCGGCTTGCCGCAGCCGCACGTCGGCGTCCGCCATCGGCGTCATGTTGTTGCCCGCGTTCATCAACCCGCCGCCCAGCCTCTGCATTTCGCCTGGCTTGTCGAAGCGCACAACCTTGAGTTGGGCAATCGGGGTTCCTGGCGAAGCCGCTGCAGGCCCGCTGGTGGCGTCGGGCTCGGTGATGTTGCCGGCCGCGTCGATAACGGGCGTCTGCGTGGTCAGATAGATTTCCCCGGCCTTGCCCATGACCGGCTCGCCTTGAGCCGTCACCAGACGACCACGCGCATCGACCTGAAAATTGCCCTGCCTCGTGTAAGCGGGGCCCGAGTTGGTCGTGACTTCGAAAAATCCTTCGCTCGCAATGGCCAAGTCGAGCGGTTGACCCGTGGTTTTGAGCGTCCCGGGCCGGCTGTCGAGCATTACCGTCATCGCACCTGGCGGAAGTGCCAGCGAATCGCCGTTCGCCGTCCCGGGGGCGAACGTGCCGGCAACTGCGGCATCCTCGAATGCATCGACGAAGGACTTTGCCGCAACGATCTCCCTTTTGTAGGCGGGCGTCGAAACGTTGGCAAGATTGCCGGCGATGCTGTCAAGGCGCCGCATGTCCTGCTGCATGGCAACGAGCGCGATGGCGAGGACCTGCTGCATCAACAGCCTCCTGGAGAATGTTTGATCATGGCCGGCGATGCCCACATCGTGGGCCGCATGCGAAGGGAGGTAAGTGAAGTCATAGCGCAACGACGCTCCAGGACTTGAGCTCGACGCTTTGGGGTATCTCGGCCATCGAGAGCACCCGCAGATGCGGCATGACCCGTTCCGACAGTGCACGGATGTGACGACGCAGGTCGGGCGCGCACAGCAACACGGGCAACAGGTTGCTCTTCATCATCCGCTCGGCTTGCTGAACCAGGCGCGCAATGAACTGCTCGGCCAGCTTCGGGTCCAGCACGAACGCCTGTGGAGGCTCCTTGTCCTTCGCATTCTGAAAGTTATTGAGCAATTCGCTTTCGATTGCCGGATCGAGCGTCATGACCTGCAGGGCGTCGGCCTCCCCGATGAGTTCTTGGCAAATGGCGTGCCCCAGGCGACGGCGCACACACTCGGTCAGATAGCCGACGTCCTTGCTCTGCCGACCCGCATCGGCCAGCGTCTCCAAGATGGCTTCGACGTGTCGGATCGAGACTTTTTCCCGCAGAAGGCTCTGCAGAACACGCTGAACGTCGCTGACGGAAAGGACCGTGGGGATCAATTCCTCGACGAGCCCCGGCTGCATCGCTCGAGCACGAGTCAGCACCTTCTCGGTCTCCGCACGGCTCAGCAGCGCAGCCGATTCGCGACGAAGCACCTCGGTCAGATGTGTCATGAACACGGTGGGGCCATCGACCAGCGTAAACTTTGCGGCGGACGCTGCCTCGCGCTGTGACTCATCGATCCAGAGCGCCGGCAATCCGTAGGTCGGGTCGCGCGTCACTTCGCCAGGGATGCTGCGGACATCGCCCGAAGGATGAATCGCCAGCAACCGCTCCGGTCGAACCTGTCCGCGGGCACAGACCGCACCGTCCAGCACGATCTCATACTTGTCCGGCGCGAACTTGCGCACTTCGTGAAAGCCCACGCGCGGCAGCACCACACCGAGTTCCTGCGCGTGCTGCGCGCGAAATGCCGCAATACGCTCAAGCAAGGGTGCGCCCGGCTCTGCCACCAGCGGAGCCCAATGCGTCCCGACGTTGACAGCGACCGGCTCCACCGCCGGCACGGCATACGCATCTTCGCTCTCGTTGCGGTTCAGCGTGACGGAGTCCGCCTCCGGTTTTTCGGCAATCTGATCCGCCGTCGACTTGAGTCGATAGGCCACGGCTGCCGTGAACAGGATGAGCGCCATCAGCGCAAGGGTTGCCAGGACCGGAATCCCGGGCAACAGCAGCAGTCCGGCCAGCACTACGGACACCATCATGAGGGTCTTGGGAAACGAGGTGATCTGTCGCAGTACCTCGGCGCTCAGATTTGCGTCGGAGGCAGAGCGGGTGACGATGATGCCGGTTCCGACAGCGATAACCAGGGCCGGCACCTGGGTCACGATGCCATCACCAATCGTCAGAAGGGTGTAGGTCTGAAGGGCTTGGCCCCAGGCCAGGCCGTGCTGCATGACACCAATCACCAGGCCGCCAACAATGTTGATCAGCATGATGATGATCCCAGCGATGGCGTCGCCCTTGACGAACTTGCTGGCGCCATCCATGGCGCCGTAGAAGCCGGCCTCCTTCTCCAGATTCTTGCGCCGGCGCTGCGCCTCGACTTGATCGATGAACCCCATGTTCAGATCGGCATCGATGCTCATTTGCTGCCCTGGCATGCTGTCGAGGGTGAAACGCGCGGCCACCTCGGATACCCGTTGTGCACCGCTGGTCACCACCACGTACTGCACCACGATAAGGATGAGAAAGACAATCAGACCGATGACGTAGTTGCCACCGACCACGAACGAGCCAATCGCCGCAATCACCTTGCCCGCATTGCCGTCCGACAGGATCAGGCGCGTCGCCGCGACGTTGAGCGACAGCCTGAATAGCGTCGCGATCAACAGCAAGGACGGAAAGGTCGAGAATTCGACCGGCCGCGCCATGTAGAAGGTCAACAGCAGAACAAGGAACGCGAAACTGAAATTGGTCAGGATCAGGAAATCGAGCAGGCCGGCCGGGATCGGCGCGAACAGCACCACCAGAACGCCGAGCACGAGCACGACCATCGCAACATCGCTGTGGCGCCCGACGTAGAGCTTCAGCGCATTCATACTCGTTGTCCCTTGGCCGGTATCGATCCCGCCGCCCGTCTGAGGGCATCGCGTCGAGCGAATACCCAGACAACGATGCGTGCGACCTGGGCGTACATGTCAGGCCGCACGTACTGATCGATCGCCAAGTCCCGGTACAGCGCGCGCGAGACTCGGGCTCTGCACCATCGGAATATGGTGTCGAGCGGCAATCTGACGCATCGCTGCGGCCATGAAACCCCTTCCCTTGGCCAGCAGTTGGGGGGAGTCCATTTCTCCGTGCACATAGCGCAGCGCAACAGCGATGTGGGTCGGATTGGTGATAAGCACGTCCGCCTTGCGCGTACTTCGCAACGCCAGACTGCGTTTAAGCATGTCGCGCCGGAGTTCACGCCGGCGCGTCCGGATCCGGGGATCGCCGTCGCGGTTCTTGGCCTCGTCCTTCAATTCGCGTCGGCTCATGCGCATTTTCTTCGCGAACTCACGAAGGCTGTAGATCCAGTCCAGCAGTGCGATGAGCGCCAACGTGGCGGCAAGCTTCAACCCGAGCGAGCCAAGATCGCCCAACAGCGCCTTGAACAGCGCAATGGGCGTGAGGCTGGCCAATTGATAGAACTGGGTAAGGAGCGATCTCAGCGCAAACCAGGCGACCGTGCTCAGCAGTAACAATTTGAGGATCGCTCTCAGTCCCAGAAAAAGCGTCCGGA
>CAHJWV010000287.1 GCA_903643055.1 Burkholderiales bacterium
CCGAGAAGCTGATCGAATACTATGACGTTGAGGGTGACCCGGTGGCAGAGAAGCTCAAACACATTCCGGGCCTGAGGGCGCTGGGCACGGCGCACGCCATCAAGCCCGACAAAGCCTTTGGCACCGGCATGCGGGACTGCCACGAAAATTTCGCAGATCACATTCTGAGTGATGGCCTGAAGTTCGAAAAAAAGAGCCAGTAACCGGCATCTTCATGCGGGCCCGAGGGACCGCCTCTAGAATCGCGCCCCCTTCCCGCACCCGGATCCAGAGCGTCATGAACGTCGTCGTCAACGAAGAACTGAAAGCCTATATCGACCCGTTGACGGCGGAAGAACATGATGCGCTGGAGCGCAGCATCGTGGCTGAAGGCTGCCGTGACGCGCTGGTGCTGTGGGGCGATGTGCTGGTCGATGGGCACAACCGCTATGGAATTTGCCAGAAGCACGGCCTGCCGTTCAACGCGGTGCAGAACCCGCGCTTCCAGTCGATCGAAGACGTGCATCTGTGGATGATCGATCAGCACCTGGGCCGACGCAGCGTGTCGAACTTCCAGCGCGGGCTGCTGGCCTTGCGCAAGAGCGAA
Source organism: Burkholderiales bacterium (assembly GCA_903643055.1). Next base: position 587 of record CAHJWV010000287.1, read on the forward strand.
ATCATGGCTGAGCAATCGGCGCGCGCCCGGGTTGCGCAAGACGCTGCGGGTGCGGCGCCCGTCACGACTGCACCCGCTGGCGAAGCGATCGCGCCGGCACCCGTGCTGCCCGCGCAACCCGAGCCCTTGACCAGCCGCGAAGCGATCGCGAAGGCCGCGCGCTTGAGCAGCAGCCAGGTCGTGATGATCGAAAAGATCCAGAAGCAGGCCGCGCCCGAAATCGTGGCGGCCGTGCGCGCGGGTTCGATCTCGATCAATGCAGCCGCCGCGGTGGCGAGCTTGCCTGCCGAAGAACAGGTGGCCGCGGCAGCGGCCGGTGTCGATGAATTGAAGCAGGTTGCCAAGCGGGTGCGTGATTCGAAGCGCAAGCCACGTGAAGCGAAAGCGCCGAGCGCCGAGGCCGAATCGCCCGTTGAAGCGGGTGATACCGACGAGATCCAGGCGCTGCGTCAGCGCGTGGCCGAACTCACGGCCGAGAACGCGGCGCTGCGCAAGCAGTTGGAGGCCTTGCAGCTCGATGTGAATCTGTCGGCTGCGCCGTTCTGAGCGGCGAGTTCAAGGCCTTGGAGCCAGAGCCAAGACGGCTGAAGCGCTAAGAGCTAAAAGCTAAGAGCTAAGAGCTAAGCGCTAAGCAAGCCGAGGCGACGATCACGAAATGGGTCAGAGCCAGCCCTCTTGCTCGGCCTTGCAGCCCGTTTGTTCGATCGCTTCGGCCAGTGCGCGCAGCCGGTCTGGCACCTCGGTGTGCAGCTTCAGGCGAGCCAGCGTCTGGCGATCGTAGGTGTTCAACGGCAGGGCCTTGCCTTGCTTCAATCGTTCGGGCTCCATCGCCCAGGCTTCCCAGCCTGGCGGGTTGTTCCACAGCGCACCAGCCGTCAACGCGATCTCGATGCCGGCCGGGTCGGCATCGGCGCTGATGCGTGCGGGCGCTGGCGTGACCGTCAGCAGATGCCTGATCGCCGCCTGCCAGGCCTTCGAAGGCCGCCCCGGCAACCACACGATGCAGATGCCGGCTGCGCGCTGCCGGGACTGGCGCTCGAAGCTCGCGCGGTTCTCGATCAGCCAATAAGCCTCGGGCGGGCGGTCCATCGACTGCACTTGTGCGATCGATTCGGCTGGCACGCCGATAAAGGGGAAGGCGGCCCCATCCAGCCGCGCCTGCGGCCATCGCAGGCTGCGTTCGGTGGAAAGCCAGACCACGGGCGCAAATCGTTCGATGCCCAACACATCCAGATCGAACTGTTTTTCGAGCCATTCCCATTCGGAGTCGCTCACGGCCTTGGTGCTGGGCCGGATCTGCAGCGCGAAATCCTGGCGCATGCCGCGTTGCTGCTCGGCGCACCATTGCGCGAGGCCTTGCAGCAGTTCGTTGCGGGCTTTCAAGTGCTCGATCTTCAGCCCTCGGGTTTCGGCCAGCAATTGCGCCGCAGCCATCAGGCCCGGCGTCTCGCTTTCCAGGGCGCGCAGTTGGGCTCGCAATTCGTTGCGCTGCGCGTCGCCCTCTGATTTGCTGCGCAGCCCCAGTTCGGCTTGCAACGAAGCCAGGTCCAGCCATTCGAGTTGCTGCTTCGACCACAGGCCACGGTCGAAGCTGGTTTGAACCCGGGCGATGCCGAGCACGGCCAGCTTGTCGGCCAGGGCCTCGGCCAGTTCCAGCCGGTCCAGGCCTGCCTCATTCAGCAAGGTGAGCCATTGCCGCTTCAGTGCCGTGCCACGGGCCCAGAGGGTTAGCAGATCGCGCTCCGCAGCGCGCAGCTTCTTCAACGGCGGTGGCACGGCCGCCTCGGTCATGCCATGCCACTCGCTGCGCTTCATCGTCAAGGCTGCACCACCGCCGCGAGGTTCGGCACACCGCGCCGTTGCAACACCGCAATCGGCGGCGCCCAGCGGCTGCCCTTGGGCTTCTTGCTCGTCACCAGCGTGATCTCGGCCGGCTCGAAGACTTCGAGGTTGTGCGTGATCGGCGTCGTCAGCAGGTATTGCGCGCGGGTCGAGCGCAGGAAGTGGCCGACCAGCTGGATGTTGCGCACGTCCAGGTGCGCGAAGGGCTCGTCGATGAAGACGAAGCCGCCGGGGCTGTCGTCGTCCTTCATCAGGCCGACCAACAAGATCAGCGACTTCAGCACCTGCTGGCCGCCTGAGGCTTCGCCGTCGTTGAGGCCGATCGCGTCTTTGCCATCGAAGCGGAACTTCACCGCCAGGCCCGCTTGCGCCAACACCGCGTCTTCGTTCTCCAGGTGCGGCAGCTCGGCCTGCACCTCCACACCCGCAAGTTCGCCGAGTTCCTGGATGTTCTTGCGATAGCGGCGGATCGTGCTGCGCAGCACCTCGATGTAGCGCTCGCGGGCGTTGTGCACCGCGATGCGCGCCTGCTCGTTGCTGACGCGGCGGTCGTTGAGCTGCAGCTCCTGATCAGCCACAGCGGCGTTCATGCGCTGATGACGGTCTTCGACGGTGCCGTCGGTTTCCCATTCGCCTTCGGTCAGCTCTTTTTCGACGTTATTGGCGCGGATTTCGGCCTGCTTCGCCGACCCGAATTCATCCTGCAATGCGCTGATCGTGGCCGGCTCGCGCCAGCTTGCCGGAAAGCGCCGCCGCAGCGTTTGTGAGGCCTCCACCTGCGTGCGTGACTCGGCGCGGCGCAGCGTCCATTCACGCGCGTTTTGCGCGGCTTGCTGCTCGCTGCGCTTCAGCCCGTCTTGCAGCTGGGTGTAGCGGATCTCGCTGTTCTGCTGCTCGCGCACAAGGCGCTCGTGGTCCGCTTCCAGCTGCGTCCATCGGTTGCCTGTGGCGCGGCGGGCCGCTTGCAGCGCCGGCAGCTTCTCGCGCGCTTGGGCGAACTCGGCGCCGCGCTCGGCCAGTTCGCGCGCGGCGCTGTGGCCTTGCGCTGCGCGCCTGGCATCGGCCAGCTGGCGTTGGTTGGCTTGCTGCTCGCGGGCGATGCGCATCAAGGTGTCGTCGGCCTGGCTCAGGGCCTGAGTCAGCGCATCTCGGCGCGCGGCCATGGCGGCAGCACCGAACTGATGTTCGGCCGGCGAGACCCACACCGAGCGGCCGCCGCGTGCATCGCGTTGATAAGCCTCCGGCGTGATCCATTCGCCGCCCCGCTTTGCGCCTTCGGCGGTGCTGGCCACACGGCGGATGCCGGCCAGTTGGCGCAGCAGCCAGCCCGGCACCGCCGCGCTGAAATGGACGACGGCCAGCAGCGCATCGGTCGGTGCTTGGGCCGGTGCAGCCTCGGATTGCGCAACCACGTAATGCCGATAGCGCTCGCGCTCGGCGATGCCGAAGGCCCGCGCTTCGTCGCTGCTGTGCGCCAGCACGATGACCCAGCGCACCGAACGCAGCACGCCTTCGACAGCGGCACGCCAATGTTCATCGCTGACCTCGACCACATCGGCCAGCACATGGTGCGCAATGCCTTCGGCATCGAGCGCGCGGCGCAGCCGCTGCACTTCGGGCGGCGGCGGGGGCTGGCGCTGGCCTTCGAGCGCGGCAAGCGCCTTCTCGGCGGCTTGCCGCTTCTCGCTGTGCTGTGACCACTGCGAAGCCCATTGCTGCGACGCTTGCTCCAGCTCCTGCAGCCGCGCGGCCAGTTGTTGCTGGTCGGATTCGACCGCGGCCAACGTCTGCAGCTCGGTGGCGTGCTTGACCAATTGCTCGATCGGCTTTTCGGCCGCGGTGGCTTCGGTCAGCGCCAGGCGCGTGCTCTCGCGTTCGCGGGTCAGCGCATCGAGCCGGCCATCCAGTTGTTGCCGCGATTCATGCAAGGCCAGCAGCTCCTTGCGCTGGCTGCTGTGCTTCTGCGCTTCGGCGGCGGCCTGCAGCCGCTGGCGGTGCAGCTCGCGTACGCGCTCGGTGAGCTGTTCGCGCTTCTCCGACCATTGCAGCACCGGCAGCACCTCGGTGTTCAGCCGTTCGCGCTCGCGCAGCTTCCTCTGGTGCTGCTGGTAGTTGATGACGCGCAAGGCCAGCCCGGCGAGCAGGTTGCGCGCATGCGCGAGCTCGTACTCCGCCTGTGCCACTTCCTTGTTGAGCTGTTGCTGATGGCCGCGGGCCACGTCATAACGGTCCAGCACCTCCTGGTCACCGAACACATCGAACACCAGTTTGAGTAGCTCGCGCGGGCTGAACTCGCACAGCCGATCGGTCTGGCCCTGCTCCAGCGACAACACGCGCGCGATCGCTGGCGTGAGGCCGGCCACGGCCAGGCGCTTGCGCCAGATCTCCGGGCCGAGCATGTCTTTTTCCGGTCGCTCGATCAGCGCTTCGATCGGCACATCGCCTTCCACGAGCAGGTAGCGCCGCTGCCAGTCGCCGCCATTGCGTTCGATGCGGCAGGCCAGCGTGACCTGGTCGGAATACAGCAGCGAGCGTGCGAACGGCCGGTTCGATGATTGCGCGCCTTGCGGCTTGTTGTCGACGACACCGCGCAGCCAGGCGCTGTTGGCATTGGCGTGGCGCGCATAGGTCTTGTAGCTGCGCCCACCGGAGCAGTCGAGGCCGAGCAAGGTGCGCATCGCATCGAGCAGCGTGGTCTTGCCCGAGCCGTTCGGCCCGGCGATGGTGACGATGGCGGCGTCCAGCGGCAGGCTCACGCGCTGGCAGTAGTCCCAGTGCATGAGTTCGAGCGATTGCAGATGGAACATGGGTCAGCTCAGCTCTGAAAGGGGCGGTGGATTCGGGATGGCTGCGTTGCCTTCGGCTCGCGCATCGGGCTCGGCCGATGAGGTTGGCGAAGACGGGGTTGGCGAAGGCGGCGTCGGCGAAGCAGCCCGTTCGCGTGCCAGCACGTCGGCCAGCGCACCGTCGAGGATGCGCGGCGCGAGCGTGTCGTAGTCGAGCAGCAGGTCGAGCAGCGGCCCTTCGGCAATGTCGTTACCGCGCCGCTCGATGAAGCCGTGCCGCTCCAGCAGCTTGAGGTTGCCGTCGAGCCGCGTCTTCTTGCCGAGCTGCACGCCGAAGTCGGCCAGCAGCGCCGCATATGACACCACCGGGCTCACCGTCTGCGCGCTCGGCAGCGGCTTGGCGCTGGCAAACATTTCGTCTTGCCCCGGCTCGGGGCTGCTGGCGCGCGAGGCCTGCTTCTCGCGCTTGGGCAGCACGATCAGTGACCACAGCACGATCAACAAGGCCACGCCATCGCGCGGCAATTCGAGGTTGTTGTTGCCGGCCAAGCCGGTGTCGCCAAACACCGCCGATTCGGCCGGGCGCAGCAGCGCCACGCTGACGTGATCGGCATACAGGTTGTCGACCAGGCGCAGGCCGACGCCGGCAAGGCGCTGGCCGACATCGGCCCACAGTTCGGCATCGATCAATGCGCGCCGCACCCGCGGGTGGGTGCGTGGCAGCCAGCGGCGAGCCAGCAGCTCGGCGGCCAGCAGCGCGCCTTCGTCGATCGCAGCAGTCATGGTGTGGTTTCGCTATTGGGGGCGAGCGGGGGCTCGGGAAAGGGCTGATCATGCGGTGCCAGCCAGCCAGCCGAGAGCGCCCGCACATCGGCTTCGTCGCTGGCCTGCAAGTCGGTCTGCCATTGCACTCGCCACGGCGAGCGGGCGAAGTCGCCGGTCAGGCCTTGCAGCTGCTGCGCCTGCGGGTCGCCCAGCAAGGGCATCAGTTGGGCGCGATAAGCCGCTTGTGCATAACGTCCACCCAGCACGGCATCTGACACCGGTCGCACCTCGCTCCAACCGGCCAGCTGCGCGACCAGGGCGCCCAGCTCTTCGGGCAGCGACAGGCCTTCCAGCACGCCGACCGGCGCGGCCTGCGGCGCCGGCAGGGCATCGGGCACGGCACGTGTGGGCCGGTCGCGGTCGAACTCGGCTTCGGTCACGTCAAGCAATTCATGCGGCGACACGAACACCGGAAACACCGAGGCCGACAGCACACCGTTGAGCAGCGAGCCCAGGTCGGGCGCCGACTGCAGCCAGCGCCGCACATCGGTCGTCGTCACGCCGGTGCTGCCGAGCGTGACGCGTTGGCGGTCGGCCTGCTGCATCGCGCGGTTGAACTGGCTCGCCATCGCCAGCAGCTTGGCCTGCGCCAAGCCGAGGTCGCGGGCAATGCGCTCCAGCTTCACGTTACCTTGCGCGCTGGTGATGATCGCGGTCAAGGCCTGCGAGGCTTTTTCGACCAGGCTCAGCGCGCGGTCGAAGCGGCGCCGCGCCTGGCGCAGGCGGAACTCGGAGCTGCTCGCAATGGCCTCGGCAAACTCATCGTGCAGCCGCGCAAGCTGGGCTTGCAGATGGTCCAGCTGCGCCGCGTCGATCATGCCCAGCTGCTGTGCACCGGTCACGCTGGCGAGCAGTGCCGCGAGGTCGGCGTCTTCGCGCTGGCTTTGCATCAGCGGGCTCAGCAGCGCCATCACCAGCGGCGCCAGCGGTGGCAAGGTGTAGTCCTGCGTGGTGGCGTCCCAGCTCAGCAGGCCGACCTCGCGCAGCCGGTTCAGCACCAGCGCCAGCGGTTCTTCGCGCAGCACATGGAAGCGCTGGTTGATCTCGTCGCGGGCGATGCGCGATTGCGGCATCGCCATCAGATCCAGGAACACCCACACGCGCAGCTTGACCAGCGGCGCCGGGCCGTGGAAGAGGCCGCGCAAGGCGTCGAGCGTGGCTTCGTGCTGCGCGAGCTGCCACAAGCCTTGCGACTCGATCGGCACGCTGCCATCACGGAAATAATCTTCAAAGCGGCCATCCGCAGTGTCGGCGGTGGCGGGTTCAGGGCCTTTCATGGCGCGCATTCTGTCAGCTGCGCGGCGACACGCCTTCGCCGCTGAACACGACGCCGCTCAAGCGTTGAGGTATTCCGACTTGCTGCCCAGCCAGCGCTCCACATGCTGCTCGGCGAGCTTCGGGTGGCTGTCGAGCAGGCGCGAGGCCGCCTGGCGCGCGGTGTGAACCAGGTCTTCATCGAGCACCAGGTCGGCGAAGCGCAAGAGCGGCGCGCCCGACTGGCGCGCGCCCATGAACTCGCCCGGCCCGCGGATTTCCAGGTCACGCCGGGCGATCTCGAAGCCGTCGTTGGTCTCGGCCATCGCCTTCAGGCGCGACTTGCCGGTCAGCGACAACGGCGTCGTGTAGACCAGCACGCAGACGCTGGCGACCGAGCCGCGCCCGACCCGCCCGCGCAACTGATGCAGTTGGCTCAGGCCAAAGCGCTCGGCATGCTCGATCACCATCAGTGAGGCGTTCGGCACGTCGACACCAACTTCGATCACTGTCGTGCTGACCAGCACTTTCAGCTCGCCCGCAGTGAACTTCGCCATCGCCTCGGCCTTCTCGCCACTGGCCATGCGGCCATGCAGCAGGCCGACCGCGTAGCCGCTCAGCGCGTCGCTCAGTTGCTGATGGGTCGCGGTCGCGTTTTGCAGGTCCAGCGTCTCCGACTCTTCGATCAACGGGCAGACCCAGTACACCTGCCGGCCACGCGCCACTTCATCGGCAATGGTGCTGATCACGTTGTCGCGCTTCGCGTCGCTGAAGACCTTGGTGACGATCGGCGTGCGGCCCGGCGGCAGCTCGTCGATGGTGCTGACGTCGAGGTCGGCGAACACCGTCATCGCCAGCGTGCGCGGGATCGGCGTGGCCGACATCATCAGCAGATGGGCTTCGATCGCCGGCCCGTGGGGCTTGCGTTCATCGTTTGCGTGCATGGATGGCGTGCCGTCTTCCGGCATTGGCGCCACCAGCTTGCTGCGCAGCGCCAGCCGCTGCGCAACGCCAAAGCGGTGTTGCTCATCGATGATCGCCAGGCCGAGCTTCGCGAACTGCACTTCGCCCTGGATCACCGCGTGCGTGCCGACCACCAGCAGCGCCTCGCCCGAGGCCACGCGGGCCAGCATCTCCTTGCGCGCCTTGCCCTTGCGGCTGCCGGTCAGCCAGGCGGTCTGGATGCCCAGCGGTTCGAGCCAGCCGACGAGCTTGCGGAAATGCTGCTCGGCGAGGATTTCGGTCGGCGCCATCAGCGCACATTGCCAGCCTTCGTTCATCACGACCGTGGCCGCGAGCGCCGCCACCACCGTCTTGCCCGAGCCCACATCGCCTTGCAGCAGCCGGTGCATCGGAAGGTCGCGCTGCAGATCGAAGGCAATCTCTTCGACCACGCGCCGCTGCGCTGCCGTCAGCTGAAAAGGCAGGGCCGCCAGCAGCCGCTCTTGCAGGCCGCCGGCTTGCACGGTGAAGCGCGGCGCGCGTTGCAAGGCGCGCTCTTGCTTGGCCTGCAGCTGCGACAGCTGCTGAGCCAGCAACTCTTCGAACTTGAGCCGCAGCCACGCCGGGTGGGTCTGGTCTTCGAGCGTGGCCGGGCTGATGTCGGGCGTCGGTTGATGCAAAAAGCGCAGCGACTCGCGCAGGCTCAGCGAGCCGGGCGGCAGCAAGTCGGCCGGCAAGATCTCCGACAGATCGGCGCGTTGCAGACCCGAACTCACCGCCTTGCGCAGATAGGCCTGCGGCAATGAAGCACTGGCCGGATAGACCGGCGTCAGCGCCGCGGCCAGCGGCGTGTCGTCGCTCACGCCCTTGAAGGCCGGGTGCACCATCTCCAGGCCGAAGAAGCCGCCGCGTACCTCGCCGCGCACCCGCACGCGTTGGCCGGCCGCAAGCGTCTTCTGATGCGATGGATAGAAGTGGATGAAGCGCAGGACCAACTCGCGGCCGTCACCGCCATCGCCGCCGTCATCGCTCAGCCGCACGATCAGCTGGCGGCGTGGCCGCAGCTGGATCTCGCAATCACTGACCACGCCTTCGACCTGCGCGGTGTGGCCATCGCGCAGGTCGCGGATCGGCGTCAGGCGGGTCTCGTCTTCATAGCGCAGCGGCAAGTGCAACGCGAGGTCGATGTCGCGCACCAGGCCGAGCTTCTCCATCGCCTTTTGGGGCGCCGATTTCTCTTTGCGTGGCGCCGCCGCGGGTGAGGTTTGCTCCATCAAGGCCATGGGACAATTCTGCCCCTCCTTGGAACGGGGATCGTCCTCCCCTCAACGGCATGAACGCCCACGCACTTGCTCCCGCCACCCCACGCACCCACACCCTCGCCGATTTCGATTTCGAGCTGCCTCCCGAACTGATCGCCCAACACCCGGCCGCCGAGCGCAGTGGCTCGCGCCTGCTCGATGGCACGCAGCCCACGCCGCAAGACCGCGTGTTCCGCGACCTGCCCGGCCTGCTGCAGCCCGGTGACCTGCTGGTGTTCAACGACACCCGCGTCATCAAGGCCCGCCTGCTCGGGGCGAAGGCCACAGGTGGCTCGGTCGAAGCGCTGGTCGAGCGCGTGCTGCCCGGCCATGAGGTGATGGCGCATCTGCGCGCGAGCAAGTCACCGAAGCCGGGCAGCACGGTTCGCTTCATCAGCGGCGATGGCCGCAGCCGCTTCGAAGCGCAGATGCTGGGCCGTGGCGGGCCGGAGAACTCGCTGTTCCACCTGCGCTTTCCGTCCGAGCCCTTTGCGTTGATCGAACGGCATGGCCATGTGCCGCTGCCGCCTTACATCACGCATTCAGATAACGCCGATGATGAGCGGCGGTATCAAACGGTGTTTGCGGCCAAGCCCGGCGCTGCCGCGGCACCGACCGCCGCGCTGCATTTCGATGAGCCGCTGCTGGCCGCGCTGCGCGAGCGCGGCGTGGGCAGCGCCGCCGTCACGCTGCATGTGGGCGCCGGGACCTTTCAGCCGGTGCGCACCGACAACCTGGCCGAGCACCGCATGCACAGCGAATGGTTCGACATCCCCGCATCGACGGTGGAGGCGATCGCCAATGCGCGCGCGGCCGGTGGGCGCATCGTGTCGGTCGGCACCACGACCTTGCGCGCGCTCGAATCAGCAGCCCGAGGGGGTGTGCTGCAAAGCGGCAGCCGCGATACCGACATCTTCATCACGCCCGGTTTTGAGTTCAGGGTGGTTGATCGCTTGATCACGAACTTTCATCTGCCGAAGAGCACGCTGCTGATGTTGATCAGTGCGTTCACCGGCTATGAACACGCCATGTCGCTCTATCGACACGCGATCTCGAACGCTTACCGATTTTTCAGCTATGGCGATGCCATGTTGTTGGATCGCGAACTAAATTCGTAATCAGGCCTGAGCGCACTCGCGCTCATTGAGTCAGCTGAAGTGCCTGGCAACCGCATGCACAAGTCCTGCACCCACGAGCCCTGCGCCCTCTACCGGGCAACCGCCCCACTGGACTTACGGCGGGCGCGGCGGGCCTGAACATTGGGGCGAGTTGAGCCCGCAGTTCTCGATGTGCGCGTTGGGCCGCAATCAATCGCTGGCCAATCGGATGGGCTCGATCAAGGCCGAATTGCCGCCGCTGTCGCTGCGCTACCCGGCCAATGGCGATGAGGTGCTGAACAACGGCCACACCATCCAGGTCAACTTCAAGCCCGGCAATGTGTTGACGGTGGGCGACCATCGCTATGAGCTGAAGCAGTTCCACTTCCATGAGCCGAGCGAGAACCAGATCAACGGCAAGTCCTTCCCGATGGAAGCGCATCTGGTGCACGCCGACACCGAAGGCAACTTGGCGGTGGTGGCCATGATGATTGAGGCCGGCCGCGGCAACCCGACCCTGGGTGCCGTCTGGTCCACGATGCCCGATCACGAGAACATCAAGCAGGCGCTGGCGCAGCCGGTGTCGGCCGAAGGCTTGTTGCCATCGCAGCGTGACTGCTATGAGTTCAACGGCTGGCTGACCACCCCGCCTTGCTCCGAAGGCGTGCTGTGGCTGGTGATGAAGAACCCGGTGTCGGCCGATGCGCCGCAGCTCGAATAGTTCGCGCACGTCATCCACCATGCCAACAACCGGCCCGTACAGCCGCTGCACAGCCGCTTGATCGTCAACTGATCTGACGGGCGCTTCGGCTGGCCTTGAGCGGGGCCGGGCGCTGACGGTGAGGCGACTGCAGGGCGCTGCGACAATCGCGCCATGCTGAATTTCGAACTCCTCACGACCGAAGGCCACGCGCGACGTGGCCGCCTCACGCTCAACCATGGCGTGGTGGAAACGCCCATCTTCATGCCCGTCGGCACCTACGGCACCGTCAAGGGGGTGATGCCTTCATCGCTGGAGGAGATGGGCGCGCAGATCATCCTCGGCAACACCTTCCATCTGTGGCTGCGGCCCGGCATGGACATCGTGAAGCAATTCGGCGGGCTGCACCGCTTCGAAGCCTGGAACAAACCCATCCTGACCGACAGCGGCGGCTTCCAGGTGTGGAGCCTGGGGGAGATGCGCAAGATCAGCGAAGAAGGCGTGAAGTTCGCGTCGCCCGTCAACGGCGACAAGCTCTTTCTGACGCCCGAGGTGAGCATGCAGATCCAGCATGTGCTCAACAGCGACATCGTGATGCAGTTCGACGAGTGCACCCCGTATGACACCAAGGGCCACATCACGACCGAGCGCGAAGCACGCACCTCGATGGAGCTGAGCTTGCGCTGGGCGCGGCGCTGCCTGGACGAGTTTCAGAAGCTGCAGAACCCGAATGCGCTGTTCGGCATCGTGCAAGGCGGCATGTTCGAGAACCTGCGTGAAGCGTCGCTGAACTCGCTGGTCGAACTCGACCTACCCGGTTATGCGATCGGTGGCGTGAGCGTCGGCGAGCCGAAGGAAGAGATGCTGCGCATCATGGCGCACACGCCGCACCGCCTGCCGCCGCACAAGCCGCGTTACCTGATGGGCGTCGGCACACCGGAAGACCTGATCGAAGGCGTGGCGTCGGGCGTCGACATGTTCGACTGCGTGATGCCGACCCGCAACGCGCGCAATGGCCACCTGTTCACCCGCTTCGGCGACCTGCGGCTGCGCAATGCGCGCCACAAGACCGACGAGCGGCCGATCGACGAGACCTGCCGCTGCCACACCTGCGCGAACTTCTCGCGCGCTTACCTGCATCACCTGGACCGTTGCGGCGAGATGCTCGGGCCGATGCTGACCACCATCCACAACCTGCACTACTACCTGAACCTGATGAAGGAGGTGCGCGAGTCGCTGGATCAAGGCCGCTTCACCGCCTTTGTGGCGCAGTTCAAGGCCGACCGGGCGCGCGGCGTGTCATAGCGTAGGCCGCATCGATGGCCTCGCGCGGGCGAGCAGCCGGATTCAGGTTCTTCAGCTGACCAGCAATTCGGCGACGCGCTGGCGCAGGCCATTGGGCGTGACGGCGCTGGCCGCCAGGGGCTCGCCCGCCACCAGGCCCACGCGGTTGAAGATGCCACGGCGAAACGGGCGCGTCATCGCCGCACCATCGATGCGCGAGAAGAACGAGCCCCACAGGTTCTGCAATGCCATCGGGATCACCGGCACCGGGTGGGTTTCGAGCAGCTTCATCACGCCCCCGCGAAACTCGCCCAGCTCGCCGTTCTTCGTGATCGCGCCTTCGGGAAAGATGCAGACCAGGTCGCCTTGCTCGAGCACCTGCCGCGCGCGATCGAAGGCCTGCTCATAGGTGGCCCCGTCTTCTTTTTGCGGTGCGATCGGAATCGCCTTGACCAGCTTGAACAGCCAGCCCAGCACCGGCACGTTGAAGATGCGGTGGTCCATGAGAAAGGCGATCGGACGCGGGCTGGCGCCCATCAGTAATACCGCATCGACGAAGCTGACGTGGTTGCAGACCAGGATCGCCGCGCCCTCGGTCGGGATGTGCTGCTCACCGCGCACCTTGAAGCGATAGATCAGCCGTGTGGCAATGAAGGCGATGAAGCGCAGCAGGTATTCCGGCATCAGCAGGAAGATGTAGGTCGCAACCAGCGCGTTGAGCACGCCGGTGATCAGGAATACCTGCGGGATCGTGAAGCCGGCTTGCAACAGCAGGCCGACGGCGACCGAGCTGACGATCATGAACAGCGCATTCAGGATGTTGTTGGCCGCGATGATGCGGGCGCGGTGGCTGGCCTGCGATCGCAGCTGGATCAACGCATACATCGGCACGCTGTAGATGCCGGCAAACAGCGACAGCAGGCCGAGATCGGCCATCACGCGCCAATGCGCAGGCTGGGCGATGAAATCTGCAAGCAACAGGTGGGTGGCCGGCGGCAGGCTGCGCGAGGCGAAGTACAGATCGATCGCGAACACGCTCATGCCGATCGCGCCAAGCGGCACCAGGCCGATCTCGACATGGCGCCGCGACAGCATCTCGCACAGCAGCGAGCCGACGCCGATGCCGATCGAAAACACCACCAGCAACAGCGACGCGACCTGCTCATCGCCATGCAACACGTCTTTCGCGAAAGAGGGAAATTGCGACAGGAACACGGCGCCAAAGAACCACATCCACGAGATGCCCAGCAGTGAGCGAAACACCGCGACGTTCTGGTTCGCCAGCTTCAGGTTGCGCCAGGTCTCGGTCAGCGGGTTCCAGTTGATCTTCAGTTGCGGGTCGGTCGATGGCGAAGGCGGCACGCCCTGGGCCAAAGCCCGGCCCAGCACGGCCAGCGCCACGCAGGTGAAGGCCACATAGTGCGGCCCCACGCCAGGAATGGCGATCAACACGCCGCCGGCCACCTGGCCGAGCAGGATCGCGACGAAGGTGCCCATCTCGACCATGCCGTTGCCACCGGTCAATTCCCGTGCGCTCAGGTGTTGAGGCAGGTAGGCAAACTTCACCGGCCCGAACAGCGTGGAATGCAGCCCCATCAGAAACACGCAAGCGAGCAGCACTGGCACATTCGCCATCCAGAAGCCCCCACCGGCGAGCAGCATGATCGCGATCTCCAGCCACTTGACGAAGCGGATCATGCGGGTCTTGTCGTACTTGTCGGTCAGCTGGCCGCTGGTGGCCGAGAACAGCAGGAAAGGCAGGATGAACAGCGCGCCGATCACCAGGCCCGCCATCTCCGGCGTCAGCCAGCTGACCTGCAGCTGGTAGGTCACCATCACGGTGAACGCGAACTTGAACAGGTTGTCGTTGCCCGCGCCGAGAAACTGCGTCCAGAAAAACGGGGCGAAGCGGCGCTGCGTCAGCAGGGCGAATTGATTGGAGTGAGGATCGTTCGCGCTCAAGGTGTCTCCTGGAGAGTCAATTTCGTGAGGTGCCGTGGCCGAGGCAAGAGGTGATGCGCTGGCGGCTGGCGGTGGTTTCTCAGGGGTGGGGCGGCTAGACTGCGTGGGCCATTTCAGCTTACACCTCGCGCCGCG